>WFQU01000020.1 GCA_015486845.1 Anaerolineae bacterium
GGAGGAAAAGTTGAAATCCACGATTCTCGTTATCGAGGATAACGAACAGAATCTTTACCTGACAACGTTCATCCTGGAAAAGAAGGGATACGAGGTCATCCAGGCACAAGAGGGCCGCGAGGGGATCGAGTTGGCGCGCCGGGCCATACCGGCGTTGATCATCCTCGACATCCAGTTGCCAGAGATAGATGGCTACGCCGTAGCACGGGAATTGCGTAGCACCCCGGCGCTGGAAGGTGTCCCCATTGTGGCCGTGACTTCGTATGCCATGGTCGGCGACCGGGAGAGGGTTCTGGCAGCAGGCTGTGCGGGCTACATCGAGAAGCCTATAGACCCGGAGACGTTCGTGGCCAAGATCGAGCAATACCTGTGAAAATTTGCGGCTTTATATTTCCAAACCGGCAATCACAACCGGAAATCAAGTCGGTGGCATATGATGACTAAAGTGCTGATTGTAGACGACAACGAACAGGATCTCTATCTGGCACAGGTGCTCCTGGAAGGCGGCGGTTACGAGGTGAAAACGGCAGCCAACGGAGCCGAGGCTCTGGAGAAAGCCCGGCTTGACCCACCAAGCCTAACCATCTCCGACATCCTGATGCCGGTAATGGATGGCTTCACCCTATGCCGCGAGTGGAAAAAGGATGATCAGTTGAAGGACATCCCCTTCGTCTTCTACACCGCCACTTACACCGATCCCAAAGACGAAGATTTTGCCTTGAATCTAGGGGCGGCACGGTTCATCGTCAAGCCTATGGAACCTGATGTCTTCATTGGCATCTTACAGGAGGTCATCAAGGAATACGAAGAAGGACATCTGGTCGCACCAAGGGAGCCTGTTGAGGAGAAGCCCGTCTATCTGAAAGAGTACAGCGAGCGGCTGGTCAAGAAGCTGGAAGACAAGATGTTACAGTTGGAGGAAGCCAACCGAGCTCTGGAACTTGAGATTGCCGAGCGAGTGCGGGCGGAAAAGGAAAGAGAGCGCCTGCTGGCACAAATTCAGGAGCAGGCCCACCGAATTAGGAAGACCATAGACGCTGTGCCAGAAGGCGTACTCTTACTGGATGCCGATGGACGGGTCTTGCAGGCCAATCTCACGGCTGAGGACGACCTGGCTATCCTGGCCAGCGCAAAAGTGGGCGACCGCCTCACGCATTTGGGTGACCGCCCCCTGGCCGAACTGCTGACCCCGCCACCAACTAAGGGGCTGTGGCACGAAGTCAAAGTCGATAGCCGTACCTTTGAAGTCATCGCCCAGCCGATGGACTACAATGCCAAAACAGCATATTGGGTACTGGTGATCAACGACGTGACGCAAGAGCGAGAGATCCAAATGCAGCTCCGGCAGCAGGAGCGCCTGGCCGCCGTGGGGCAACTGGCCGCCGGTATTGCTCACGATTTCAATAACATCATGGCCATTATTGTTCTTTACACCTACATGGGATTGCAAACCCCGGACATTCCCTCCAAACTCCGTGAACGCTTGCATACTATCTCGCGGCAAGCCCACCGCGCCACCGACTTAATCCAGCAGATATTGGACTTTAGCCGCCGCTCGGTGCTGGAACGTCGGCCCATGGACTTGACGCCATTTTTGAAAGAGATAATAAAGATGATGGAGCGCACCATACCGGAAGACATCGAACTGAAATTCAGTTATGGTACCGATGAATATATGGTCAATGCCGACCCAACACGAATACAGCAGGCGATCATGAACCTGGTGGTCAACGCGCGGGATGCGATGCCAAAGGGTGGGGAACTGCGCATCGCTTTGTCCAAGACGACGGAGGCGGACGAAATCCGCTGTGTGACTTGCAGCCCGGACCCAATAGTTGGAAGGGAGTGGGTGCGCATCACAGTGACAGATACGGGCGACGGGATTCCGCCCGACGTGCTGTCGCACATTTTCGAGCCCTTTTTCACCACCAAAGCGGTGGGTAAAGGGACGGGATTGGGTTTAGCGCAAGTGTATGGTATCGTGAAACAGCACGAAGGCCATATTGGCGTGACCACGAAGCTCGGAGAAGGAACGACATTCACGATCTACCTGCCAGCCTTGCGGGCACATCGGCGGGGGACCGATGTGCTGAAAGCAGAAACCTTTATTCAAGGGCGAGGAGAGATAATCCTGGTGGTCGAAGATGACGCCACCTTGCGGGAAGCCCTGGTGGATACCCTGGAACTGCTAAACTATCGGGTATTGGAAGCGGCAAATGGTCGCGAGGCATTGGACATCTTGACGCAGCGCGCAGAAGAGGTTGCGCTGGTATTGAGTGACCTGGTGATGCCGGAAATGGGAGGGCAAGCGTTGTTCCACGCCATGCGACAACGCGGCCTGACTTTACCGGTGGTGATGTTGAGCGGCCACGCGATGGAAAACGAGCTCAAGAGCTTGCAAGCGCAGGGCCTGGCAGGATGGCTGCTCAAACCTTCAAGTCCGGAGAAATTAGCCCAGTTGTTGACACAAGTATTGAACGAGTAGAGTTGACTCCAGGCCATAACGTATCTGAGCGTAGCCTCCTGACCTGGCCGAGCCAGAACCAAAAAGCCAAAGTCCTGGGTATAAGCAAGGAGAAAATCCTGGAGGCATATAAGATCACCCGCTACGCTGAGGCAACCCGAGTTTTCGGGAACACAGAGATTGTTTTTGAAAAGCTTGCGGAGGGATGACGCTGGGGCAGCAGGGATTTGACATGCTTTCCGCAAGGTGGTGCCATATTCCAGAAGCGGAATATACTAAAAGGAGAGTAAGTCGGTGGTTACGGCGTTGGCAGTGCAGAGAGCAACAAAGCTGGCACGGGTGCTAGGAAACCCAGTACGTCTGCTGATATTGCTCGCCCTGCGGGAGAAGCCCATGTGCGTTACGGAGCTGATGGGGTTATTGAAAAGACCACAGGCGAACGTCTCCCAGCATCTCATGGTGTTGCGTGCCGCGGGCATTGTGATCGCCGACAGGGAAGGAATGAAAGTAAAATACCGGATTCGGAATCGGAAGATGGACGACCTGCTGGACAAGATAGTTGAGATCGCCGCCAGTTTCGACGAGCTCGACTACCTCGACGGCATGAGACGAAAGCCCTGTGAGCCAAGGGTATGCAATCGGTAAGGGTAAAGGTTTGGTGCTTGTTTTTTTGGCAAAAGCTATTCCAAAAGTGGAATGATCTTCTCAGGAGGTTATTATGAAGATTGCAGTAACGGCAGAGAGCGATCAGGGGCTCGGAAGCCCCGTCAGTTATCATTTCGGGCGTTGTCCGTATTACATCTTCGTGAATGTGGAAGACAGCAAATTAACCGATTCGGTGGCGGTGCCCAACATTAGCGCGGCCAACCATTCACCGGGGGAGCTCCCCGTATTCATCAGAAGGAACGGCGTTGGCGTGCTGCTCACCAGTGGTATGGGCAGTCAGGCGGTGGATTTCTTCACGCAGTACGGCATCGAAGTCGTGACCGGCGCTCAAGGCACGGTGCAGCAAGCTATCGAGCAATACTTGTCGGGCCAGCTTCGCGGTTACTCTCCCTGTCCGCAAAGCCAGGAGCACGGTCACGGCCATAACCATTGACGGCCATGACCATCTTGGCCGGCGCAATTAAGCGCCGTGATGCCACCTGAAGAAAGGGATGTATGCACCATGAAACGCCAGAAACGGACGGCGCTCTGCGGTTGCTCGTGCAGCCGCGGGGAGTGGATAAAGTGATCTCCTCCACTAAAGCAAGGTTGATGCATCGAACTCGTCTCGGAGTGAGACGACGACATTGCAAAACTTTGCTTTTGGAGGTAAGAAATGACACTGAAGAGGATTCATAAGAAGCTAAAGAAATATATTCGCTAATCGGCATGCACATGATCGTTTTCCTGATCTTCTTGATTAAGGCCAATGTGCTGATTCAGAAAGGGAAGGCGAAACATGTTCAAGAGAAATTTGTGGGCTACAGATTTTTCACCGCACGCAGAGATCACCAAAAAGGTGGCCGTTGACCTGGCAAAAGGCGGCGAAGATAAGCACCTCTGGGCGCTGACCGTGCTGGAACCGGTAGAAGATTCATTGTGGTCGGCTGAAGAACCGGCAGGAGTTTCCGAAAAGAATCAGCGGATTGATCTTGAATCATCCGCAGAGCAGGAGATCGCCGAGAAATACGAGATGCGTGCTTCGCCGGGAATCTTGGTGGATGGCGTGAGCTACAATCCGCTGGATGTGCTGTTGAAGCCGGATTGTCGCGTGGGTGAGGGGGCCGTTCGTACTTTGTTTACACCTTCGGAAAGAGCAAATGTTGACGAAAATGAGAGGTAAGGCAGTGGCGGAGGGACCTGTCATAGCAAAGCAACAACGTAACGTTGGCCTATTATCCATCTTTTCAGCCTTTTTCGTTCTTGGCCTGACCGCTTTTGGCCTGGCCATTTTGCAAAAGCTTAAAGGGCTGGTTTTGGGGCGGGGATGACTCAGCGAGGAAGAGATGAACGAAGGCCTGGCGATGGTGCAACGTTATCCCGGGCCCATTATGGTTGATTTCACCGCCTATACGGGCTACAAATTGCGAGGAACGCTCGGTGCTGTGCTAGCAACCATCGGATTCATCACGCCGACTTTTGTGCTGATGTTGTTCCTGTCGGCTGCCTATTTTGCTGCCGGCAGTTTGCCGTGGGTTTCTTCCCTTTTCATTGGGTTAGACGCCTTGGTGGTGGGTGTTATCTTTAATGTGACACTGGATTTAGGTCAGCGAGCGCTAAAAGGACGCATTGAAGCAAGCATTGCTTTGGCTGCTTTTGCCGCATTGGCTTTCAAACTCAATGCTGTGTTGATCGTGTTGGGAGGACTGACTATCGGTGCGTTGTTCATTCGTCCCCGAACCCCGGGCGGAAAGATTTACCACCACCTGGCGTCTCCTGCCGGCCGTGCTCGCTCCAGGCAATCTGGCCTTCTTGGCATTATTTTGGCCGCGGTGGCGGTTCTGGCTGTGGCCGCGCTGGCTTGGCTAGCCGGCGGCACCGTCAGACGCATGAGCCTTTCTTTTTTTAAGATTGGCAGCGTAGCATTTGGAAATGGTATGACGATCCTGCCGTTGGTTCAGGCCGATACGGTGAATAATTATCACTGGCTGACTATGCATCAGTTCGCCGACGGTATCGCTTTAAGCCAGGTTACCCCGGGCCCATTTTTGATTATTGCCACTTTTATCGGCTACAAACTGGGCGGCGTGTGGGTGGCTTTATTGGCCACTTTTGCTATGTTCGCGCCTTCTTTTGTGATGACGTTGGTCTTCACGGAGTTCTACAGGCGCGTGCGAGATCTGCATCCTGTGAAAGGCGCGTTGGCCGGCGTTCTGGCCGGTTTCGTTGGACTGTTGGCCGTGGTCGTTCTACAATTGGGAAACGCTGGCATTACCGGTCCCGCTTCATTAACGCTGGCTGCAGCCGCTTTTATTGCTGTGCGCTACTTCAAGCTGGATATTTTATGGGTGTTCGCAGGCGGCTTGTTGTTGTGGCTTGGGGTAATGGCGGTGGGGCTGGTATGACAGTTGCGCCTCGAGACATCTTCAATGCCACGCCGCAAGAGCAGCAAAGATTTTTGGCTTTCCTGAAAAAAGTCTTCTTACCGCAGAGCTTGCGGAGAACGCAGAGATAAAAACAGCTATTTCGGAGGTGTCATCATGAGCCTTCGGCCTGCCTGTGCGGGTACGCAGACAGCCCTGCCTGTGCGGGCAGCCTGCGTTGATCTGCACCCCATTTTATTTTCGAAGGAGTCGGCATGGGCCTGCGGAGCACCACAGCGGCTGAAAACGTCGGCCCAGCGACTAAAAGTCACGGCAACATCTGCAAAATCGCCGTAAGGCGATGAAAGGGTAGCCGAGGGCAATGC
Source organism: Anaerolineae bacterium (assembly GCA_015486845.1). GTDB lineage: Bacteria > Chloroflexota > Anaerolineae > JAADDB01 > JAADDB01 > WFQU01. Next base: position 5,859 of record WFQU01000020.1, read on the forward strand.
CCTCGGCTACCCTCCAGAGAAGTCTATTTTCAAGGGAGTTATCATGAGCCTGCGGCACACCACAGCGGATGAAAATTAAGATCAGCGTGCATCAGCGTTAATCTGCGTTCTATTTTCAGAGGAGGAAACGATGCTATATCAAATTTTCGCCATCACCGTCAAAGAGCTTAAATTGTTGGTTCGGGATCGAGCTGGCCTGGTGACGTTGTTTGCCATGCCGATCATGTTCATTTTAGTGATGAGCGTGGCGCTACAAAACGCGTTTCAGATGGGCGGCAGCGACCGCCCGGTCACAGCGTTGGTGGTGAACCAGGATCAGGGGGAATTGGCGGCCAAAGCCATTGCCGATTTGCGCGATCTGGAAGGCATCAAGCCGCTGGAAAGTCTGAACGGTCAACCGCTCACCCGGCAAACGGCCGAGGAGCGCATCGTGCAAGGTGCAGAGCAGGTCGCCATTCTCTTTCCGCCTCATTTCAGCCAGGCTGTGATACAAGCAGCCACCAACCCACAATCTGCGCCGGCCCAGGTGACCTTCATCGTCGACCCCACCACCGGCAACCAATTCCTGGGGCCAATTCGCGGCGTCGTAGAAGGGATCGTCCAGCGCCGGGCTGCCTTGGCCCAAGCCCCTCTACAAATGCACGCCGCATTTGCCAACTTAGCCGCCCAAGCACCACCACAAGAAGCGCCTTTCGTGCAACAAGTGGGGACCCGCTTCATTGACGCCATGACGCAAAGAGGCGCCCTGGAAACGCCACAAAGCGGCATGCAATTCCAAAAAGTTGTTCCGGCTGCTTTCAAAGTGGACAGATTCCCAAATTCTGTGGAACAGAACGTCCCCGGCTACACCATTTTCGGCATCTTCTTCATCGTCGCGGTCTTAGCTACCAGTTTTCTATAAGAAAAACAGGCCGGCACCTTCCGCCGCTTGTTAGCAGCCCCTTTGCCGCAAAGCGCTCTCTTGTTAGGGAAACTGGTGCCCTACTACTTAGTTAATCTCGTTCAAGTCGTCGTGATGTTCGGCGTCGGCGTGTTAGTCTTCCACATGAGCTTAGGCCATGCCCCCCTGGCCTTAGCGGCGGTCACGCTTGCCACCGCCTTGGCAGCCACCGGCTTAGGACTCTTAGTCGCTGCCATCGGCAAGACCCGCGCACAAGTAAACGGCATGAGCACGTTGTTAGTGCTGACCCTGGCGGCTTTGGGGGGTATGTTGGTGCCGACCTTTGTGATGCCGGGTTTCATGCAGAAATTAGCTTTTATCACGCCCCACGCCTGGGCGCTGGACGGTTACCAGGATGTCATCGTACGGGGCTTGGGCCTGCAAGCGGTCTTACCGGACGTGGCTATGCTGACCGGCTTTGCTATCCTCTTTTTCGGGTTTGCCCTTTGGCAATTCAGGTTTGATTAAAGGGACACGGTCAGGTTATAATTTGACCATGATACGCAGAGTACTTTTCCCAAAAGGCTCTTTCTCGCTGTTGCTGACCGCCTATTTGACGGCGGCCAGCGTCGCGATCTTGACGCTGGACATCGCCCAACCAGGAAAGCAACGCTGGATAGGAAGCATTTTGCTGTTGACCTTCCTCGTGCTGCTGCGCTTTTTACCGACGAAAAAGCCTCCTTCATAGTGGTCAACAGCGTATCTTGCCCTGCAAACAACCCCCATTGCCACTTTAATGGCCATTATCCCGAATGCCGTATCGGCACTGCCCATTCTTTTCTTCTTACTCAGCGCCATAACGGTACTCACGTTTCCCCGGTAAGTAGCAGCGCTTTGGCTGCTGCTTTACACCGCTGTCACCTACGCTTTTTTCGCACACACTTGGAGTTGGTACGAGGGTGAGCTGACGTTGTTACCCTATGCCGGGGGTTACCTTTTCTTCGGCGTTTTCGGTAACGCTATGGCACAAGCAGAAATGGCCAGACGGGAAAGTGAACGCTTGCTAGCCGAGTTACAAGAAGCGCACCGGCAGTTGCAGGCTTACGCCGCTCAGGTGGAAGTGTTAGCTGTGGCCGAGGAGCGCAATCGGCTGGCTCGCGAAGTATATGACACACTGGGGCACCGGTTGGCGGCTCTATTTAGCCGAAGGCACCGTCAAGAATTATGTGACCACCATCCTGCAGAAAGTCGGCGCCCGCGACCGCACGCAAGCCGCCCTCATGGCCCAGAAATTGAGGTTGCTGTAACCTTACACTGATCTTACCCATAAATGCAGTTGATTTTCGAGGAATCCATGGAGATATAGGTCAGCAGCATCCCATAGCCTAAGGGAAACGTTAAAAAGATACAACATAATCATCTATGCTACACCCGTATTCACCCGGCTATCCGTGTAGCGATGCAGGAAAAATCCCCCGCCCATACTGGCGGCAACGATGATGAAGCCACCTATGACGAAGAGCAACCGGATACTCAGCCAATCGCCTAAAACGCCGGCCAATCCCATTGAAATGAGGGAACTAGCGCCTGTCAAGGAGGTAAGCAAACCACTAACCCTGCCCAACATTTCATTGGGTGTGTTAGTCTGAATCAAAGTCATAAAGGCGGAGTTCACCGGTGGTAACGCAATGCCTAACACAAAAATCGTGGGAAAATACATCCAGAAATTAGGCAAAAGGCCAAACACAATGGTCGTCAAGCCGACCACGAACACAGAAAGGCTGACAATGAACTGATTAGACCAACGTTGAACGAAATTACCAATGAGGAGTCCCCCCAATAACATGCCCAAGCCTTGCATAGCATCGACCATACCTAAACCCTTAGCACCGATATGAAATTCTGCCTGGAAGAATGGTACCCAGAGAACATTGATAGAGCCAACACCCAGCATGACCAACGTGACCATTAGGGCCAGGATAGTGAGCAATGGGGAATGAATCACGTAGTGAAAACCGGATACAAATTCCTGCCACAGCGCAGCAGCAGCATTTGTGGTCTTGGTAACAACCTCCTCTTGCTTGGAATAGGCGATTTTAGCATTGGCAATGGCAAAAACCGACAACGCCGAAACGAAAAAGCTAATGCTGTCGATGAGGAAAGCGCTGTCTAAACCAGCCCAGGCAATCGTGAACCCGGCTAAGGCCGGCCCTACCAACATCGCCGCCACTTGCACAGTTTGTGATAGTGCGTTGGCAGCCAGCAAGTCTTGATCTGGCACCAGGGCCGGGATTACAGCCGTTTCGGCCGGCCCGAAAAAACTGGCCGCACAACCCATTAGAAAGGCTAACAAATAAGCCAGCCAAAGCCGATCCGGCGTGTTCATCCCAATGAAAAAAAGTACTACAATACCACGCGACAGGTCCGAAATAATCATCAGCCAGCGCCGGTTGAGCCGGTCTACGTACGCGCCGGCCAACGGGCCGACAATCACTTGAGGGAGCGTAAAAGCCATTAGCACCGCGCCGATGGCGGCCGTGGAATGCGTTAGCGCGTTGAAGCGCAGGAGCAGTGCGATGTAGAAAAAATAATTGCCGACCTGGGAAATAACCTGGCCAATCCAGAGAACGCGGAAATCACGATAGCGCAAAGTGGAGAGGAAATTGCCCCGTTGGGCTGCAGCCATAAATTACGTGACATCCTCTCTGGTCAGGTCACAACGCATGTGAACCGTGTCCCTGACCTTTTGAAAGCCAATATCCTCTAAAAGATAAAAAAACGCTTGGTCATCGTAACTAGTCTGCAAAGTCACAGGAGCAGCGAAGGCATTCTTGGCCAACGTCAAACCGACCATAACCAACCGTCGGTAAGCCGCATCCTCCTGATCTGGATGAACGATAAGCCATAATTTGTGCTGACGCGCCTTTGGATTGCTTTCCAAGCGCAGAAAGGCGGCCAACCGATAACGATCCTGCCAAAGGCCCAACGTGTGCACACAGCCCCGGCCTAAACGGCGGCGCAGCCACTCGCCCACATCATAATCTAACAGCTTTTGGCCGGCGATCGGCCGAAAAGGTTGCCACCATGCTGTCTGGGAGGAAGCCGCACTATGCACTAACTCCCACAGCGCGTGCCAGTCGCGCGCGTGTAATGGCTGCAAGACGGGCCACCTTTCCTCGCCAAATGTTGCCAAGTGGTGCGTGTCAAAATTCCAAGTAACCTCGCCGCCGCAACGCTGAAACCCGAGCTCTTCGTAAAGGTGGATAGCTATTTGATTCGTAGCGCGGACTTCAAGCAATGCCCATTCTCCACCCCGATTGTGCGCTTCTTGCAGCGTTCTCTCCAACAAGGATCGAGCAATACCCCGCCGTTGCTGGTCAGGGCGGACAGCAACATTGGCAATGCGCCAGCGGCGCTGGTGCCGATCAGTAGCTTGCAACGTAACATTGCCAATGATTTGCCCCGCTTCTATCCATACAAAACCGGTCAGCCAAGACTGCCATTCTGGCATAGAATGCCAAAAAAGGCGGACCAGCCAATTAACGCTCCCAAAGCGTCGCATTTCTTCGATACTATGTCGCCCGGGTGCATCTAAATAAGGCGCAAAGGATTCGTTAATCAGATCAGCAACGGCGGCCATATCCATAAACGGATTAAAAGGACGAATATTTTGTTGATGCGAGAACGATAGTTGTGCCATGCTATCCTGCTGACGCCTAATTCCGTGGGCCAACTTGGTTATGATGGCCAATACGGGCCAACTAATAGTTACTGAGCCACACGCACCAAAGTAGGACGAATGACCTTATCGCCGAGCATGTACCCTTTACGTAATTCGGCGATAATTTCGCCCTCCGAAAATCCTTCTGCAGGCTCATAGCTGACCGCTTCGTGCAAATTATGATCGAAAGCTTCGCCTTCGGCCGGAACGACCTTTAGCCCCTCGCTTTCCAACAGTGCAGCCAATTTCTTGTAGATCAGACGGAATCCTTCCAACCACGTTTCTTCATGCTCATCTGTTTCTGAAGGCAAATTGGCAAAAGCCATCTCAAAATCATCCAAAATGGGCAGCAGTTTCAGTATCAACGATTCGTTTGCCATGCGAATCCATTCTGATCGTTCGCGCTCATAACGTTTCTTCGCATTTTGTAGATCAGCCACAGCCCGCAACCATTTATTCTTCAGGTCTTCCGCTGTCCCATTAGCTTCCTCAAGCTCTTGTAAAAGTTCGTCATATTCTTCTCTGGACACCACATTTTCAGCTTCGGCGGGTAAGTTAGCCGCAGTTTCTGTCCCGCTTTCTTGTTGCTCTACAACTTCCACTTGTTCCTTCTCGTCGGTCATAGTTTATACCTCCACTTTGGGATGCCAAACACGCCTAGACATCCCCGATTATGCTCAGTCGTTGTTTATTCCTGAACCAACACTAATTTGCGGGGTACCGCTCGTACCACGCTCCCATTAAATCATCCAATAAGCCAGCCACATGGCGCACCGCAGCAATGGCTAAATCGTACTGCATGCGCGTAGGACCTATCACGCCGATGGCACCGCTCATGCCATTCACATAGCCGTAACGAGAAATGACCATGCTGATATCGTTGAGGAAAGGCCAGCGCTCGCCGCCGCCAATGATAACTTGCACGCCTTCCCGGCGGGTAGCCTCTTCCATAACGATGGCCAATGCTGCATGTTGCTCGAAGATGGCCACGATTTGGCGCACGCGTTCACTGTTGGCAAATTCGGGCTGGCTCAAAATATTAGCCAGCCCATCCTGATAAAGCCGTTCACTGATACGTCCATCCACTCGGCGGATGGCCTGGACAATGATACCGGTAATTTGCGCCTTTAACGACGAATAGGATTGTCGCGCTTGCTCAATCTGTTCGCTGTCCAGCCCCGCTAATTGCTGGTTCAATTCTTCTGCCATCGCGCTCATTTCCTGTTGTGTGACTGGCTGGTCTAAGGTTAGCCATTGTTGCTTGACTAACCCTTCGGGCAGCACTAATATCAACAGAATCGTCGTCTCCCGCACGACGATGAGTTCCAAATGTTTGAGACGACTTTGCTGGGTGCAAGGCGGCGTCGCTAAGGCCGCGCTGGTGGCCCAATTGGCCAAAACAGTCGTGGAAAGTTCCAACCAGCGGCTCATATCACCACCGGCCTGTTGTAATTGGTGGCTTACCGTGACGATCTCTTGGGCCGGCAACGGCGGCGTTTGCACAAGATAGGTCACAAAATAACGATACCCTTCTACCGTAGGCACCCGCCCGGCCGAAGTATGCGGATGGGTCAAGTAGCCAGACCGTTCGAGAAAAGCCATTTCGCTGCGCACAGTTGCCGGACTGACATCGAGATCATAACGATCAACGATGTGCCGAGAGGCAACTGGTTGGGCAGCGCGGATATATTCCCTGACCACAAGATCTAATATCTTTTGCTGTCGTTCCGTCAATTGCTTTCCCATCACTAAAGCTCCCCGTTCTCATGCCACAAAAATGCTTTAGCATCGAGATAACGCTGCTAAAGCAAAAGTATCATAGCACTTCCAACGACAACTGTCAAAGAAACAGGTAATTTTACAGAAACTCCAACTATGTCGAGCCGGTGGCCACAGCCCAGTTTCCTGCATTTGCCATGCTGCTTTTCGCTGATTCTTTCCGATTTATCCGCGGGTATCCGCATGGAATCTGCCCGATCAGCGTTCCATCTTATCTTATGGTGATAACAATTTATAAAACCGTAACAATACCTTTATGGAGTCCGTGGCTTTCTTATTTTCAGCCGGTTGCTAAAATGAGCTTGTTTATGTTATGATTAGAACAGATTTGATTAGCGATTTACAACTACTTAGCATCCTGCATAAACAGGGTACGGGTTGACAACGATCCTCACAGCGAATAGAAACAAAGTGCGATATGTAGTGCATATTGCGCCATAGCTCATTGGCATTGGTAACGGCATGGTTGATCTCGCCCCGCCGGATAGTGATTTTATGCTTGTTGGAATCAGCGAGCCAAGTAGGTTGTTTGAATCCTTTAGACGTCCTGCGCCTTTGCGCCATCGCGTCAACTGATTTTAAGGGGAGTTTGTCATTGCGAGGCCCGGTAGGGCCGTGGCAATCTCCCTCACTGGCGTTGGAGATTGCTTGACCAAAAAGAGGGTCACACTGTCGCTTCGCTCGCAATGACACGACTGATTTGAAGGCGTTGCGTCAGCTATATTTAGGGATGACCTCTCCCCCAAGCTGCGCTTAGCTTTTCCCCTCCCCGTATCGGGGAGGGGAAGGCTTACCGCCCAAAGAGGCGGCAAGCCAGGGGAGAGGTTTTATTCCCAGAGGAGTCGGCATGGGCCTGCGGCACACCACAGCGGCTGAAAACGCCCCCTATCCCCCAACCTTGGGGGGAGAGCGACACACACCCCCAGAATTGGGGGCCAGGGGGCCATTTAGCCCAGCGACTAAAAGTCACGGCAACGTCTGCAAAATCGCCCTACGGCGATTAGCATGCAACCTGCGCAGGCAGGTTTCGCAGTTGTAGCAGCGATTTCTAATCGCCGAGCTGCGTTGATCTGCGTCCCATTTTTATTTTCAGAGGAGATTGGCATCATGTACAAAAAGATACTTGTTCCTTTAGACGGATCGGATTTAGCTGAAATAGCACTTCCTCATGCCATAAACCTGGCGAAACAAAGTAATGGTGAAATGGTTCTGTTGGTTATCGTGCAAGCGTTGACCCCCATGGTAACGCCAGACATGGTAGCTATCGACACAGGCCCGATCATCGAACAAATGACAATGCAGGCCGAAGCGTATTTGTCACACTTGCTGCAAAAATTGGAACCGGAGGTGCACGCTAAAAAAGCCATAGTGCAGGAAACATCTGTAGCAGATGCCATTGCCAACTATGCGGCCGAAGCGAATGTCGACCTCATCGTCATGTCTACACATGGCCGTAGCGGCATCAGCCGCTGGGTATATGGCAGCGTTGCGGAGCGTGTTCTGCGTGCAGCGTCCTGTCCTGTCCTGCTAATCCGAGCCCAGAGAAATTCGTAAAGCTATAGATTAGTCTGCGGTCCTTGTTGTAGCGTATTAGTGACAGATTGCTCATTCCAGTTTGCTGGGCTATAATGTGTTCGGGTTGCCATCCACATATCAACCCATTACAAATATAGAGCCAGCTTCGCATTGGCATGATGCCCCCATTGATTGAGCATGAGTGGTGGCTGGAAGCCAACAGGATCAACCTGCATGACTTTTGTATCTTGTGCTCTCAGCGTTCTGATATCTCATGGAGAACAGACGGTGCTGTGCCCTGGTGTCCTGTTTCTTCTTGCACAAAGAACGGATTGTTGTTTACAGCATAATGCATGACTGTGACGGCAGTAGGAATGTTTTGCACTCGACGGCATCGTTACCGAATAACACGCCAATAACGTCATATCAACGAGGTCAAAGGAAAATGCTCAACAAGAAAATCTCTGCAATTATGAGCCAACCAGTCATTACCGTTGTGGCTTCTGCTCCATTGTTAGAAGCAGAGGCGATTATGGAAGAGAACAAGATTCGCCGCCTTCCGGTTATGTCCGAAGAAGGGGAATTGTTGGGCATTATTTCCCATGCCGATGTGCGAGAAGGGTTGGCTGCTGCCCGTGCTCTAAACCCTTACGATCCCAGCGTAGAGGAATTTGAGCAAACGCCGGTGGAAATGTTGATGACACCGGAGCCGGTCATTGTCAACAGTAATCAACCGGTGGGCCGGGCGGCAGAACTCATGTTGTTGCATCGCGTGGGGGCATTGCCAGTACTGGATGATGGTCGATTAGTGGGCATTGTCACCGAATCCGACATTTTCAGGATGGTCGCCGAGATGTGGCGAGAAACACACGCCAAAGCGCCTGCTCAGGCAGGAAGAAAGGCATGAGGAGCGCAGAAAATGACACGGATTGCCATTGTCACGGATAGTACAGCGGGCTTGCCTTATGACTTATTCGCCGAAAACAACATTTACGAAGTGCCGCTCAATATTAGTTGGGGGGACAACGAGAGCTACAAAGACCGTGTGGAAATGGATCCCACGGCGTTTTATCAACGTCTAGCCACCACGACCGATTTACCAACGACTTCGCAGCCTTCCATCGGTGACTTTGCGGCGCAATTCCAGAAACTTGCTGCGGATTACGACACTATCGTCGCAGTACTCATTTCAGGCGACCTAAGCGGCACGGTGGATAGCGCTACAGCGGCGGCGGCACAGTGTGATAATGTTCCGGTATATGTTATTGATTCCCGGTTCACTTCGCTGGCACAGGGATTTATGGTGCTGGAAGTCGCCCGTTTGCTAAGAGAAGGAATGCCTATTCCAGAATTGCTTCAGGCCGCCGAAACAATAAAAGGACGTTTAATCGCTCATTTTTTCGTGGATACATTAGAATTCCTGCGCCGGGGAGGACGCATGGGCGGTGCGACGGCCTTAATTGGCACTACGTTGAAAATCCATCCTATCCTGCAAATTACCGATGGGCACATCGACATCCTGAAGAGAGTACACACGCGCAAGCGCGCCATTCAGCAATTGCTGCAGAGCGTCGTAGACCGTGTAGACCCGAACAAGCCAGTTCAAGTGGGCGTAGTACACGCTAACGATCTTCAAGGGGCAGAGCAGGTTGCGGCATTAGTGCAGAAGAGACTCCAAACAGAACGATTACTTGTCAGCGAGCTTAGTCCAGTCATTGGCACCCATGTTGGGCCCGGCACAATTGGACTATTGGCCTATCAGCGGCTATAATTATAGCCAATGGACTGGATTGTTACGTGTTAACGGGGTGGCGTATTAGGTGGAGATTATGAACACAGGCGCTCAATTGCTCAAAATTGCCGTGGCCAGCCGTGATGGCTATCGTATTGCCCTGGATTTTACGTCCGCACCCCACTACGTTGTTGTCACCATGAATGCATTCGGTTTTATCGTCGAACGCGTCGTGCGTCCTCGCATGAATCGAGACCGGTTTGTCTGGGAATTCCAAGGCAAGCGTCGTGCCTGGCATAATTACTTCGCAACGCCCCAAGCTCGTCACCTGATCATCGCCTTACCCATTGCTGATTGCTCGGTATTGTTACACCGTGGTATGCCAACTCCGTTGCAGCACGATATCGAGGCCTTAGGAATACAAGTCATGTTAGCCAATAGCCCGAATATCGAAGAAGCTACCAATGCATATTACAAGTTACACACACAAGACTGGCAGACTTATTTTTCCGGGTATGATGATGACACTTACGGCGGTGAACTACTAATTTAGATACCAACGGCGCATTAGGCCCCGGATTGATCACCAGAGGGAATCACAAACTGGTACCCCACACTTCGCACCGTCCGCAAGAATTGTGGCCGGCGCGGTTCACGTTCAATAACCTGCCGCAACCAATAAATATGTACCTCCAAAGTGCGGGAAAGCGTTTCGGGACAGTTGAGCGGTTGCCAAACAGCGCGAATGAGCTCGGAGCGGGGAAAAACTTTGCCGGGGGATTCCATGAATAGTTCCAACAACTTCGACAACTTGGGCGATAGCCGCTGGCTATGACGCGGTCCTGTGACCATCGATGTCGAACGATTAAATTCAATGGGGCCGGCGCGTAGAATATGGTGTGACGGCTGCGTCGTCAAAACACGCTGGCTGAGCAACAAAATGCGCTGCGGCGTAAACGGCGGCTTTAGCAGCGCCGAACACGATTTGCCAACACCAGGTTTCCGGCCAACAACGGCGATAACGGGCAAGAGTGGATACCGATCTTGTAATAAATCACACAGGTATCCTGCTTCAGTCGCTAAAGAGCGAAAATCCACAAACGCCAACATCGGCCGTGCGTTCGGATAGAGTTGCATCGCTTCAGCAAAAGAGGCAGCGGTGTGTAATTTAAAAAAGGTCGGATCGAAGCGGCCATCGATGTTAATGTAGCCTTTCTTCAATTGGCGGAGGAATAGCACTGATACGATTTTTTTCATAATGTGATTATGATAGCTCCAAAGTGACTGCTCAGAATCCTCTATCGAACCACTTCAAGTTGCTGCCATTTGCCAGGGCGGACTTTTTAGAGCTACCAACGGGTAGCTCGGCCAATATTAACGCAGTTCCTACCTACTCCGACAATGTCAAATTACCCACGAAACAGCCGTATAGGAACTTCCATACTATTAGCCGGGCGACCCTGGGTCCCCAGTAGGTCAGGCCACGCCACGCCTATAACATTGTCGAGCTACAAAAAGAAAACACCTCTTCTACATGTGCTTTCGCAGCGATGATATCTTTTCTGGGCAAAAAACATGACTGTTCAAGAGTCAAGTAAGTTATGCTTTAGGAAGAATAATTGCAACTATTCGAGTTTCGACACTTAGCGACTGCAAACTAATTTAGTCAAACTACAACATTTGCTATACCCTGTCATAGATGGCGGTCTATAACAAACGATGCCAATGATTCTAAAGCCTGGCGGTAAGCGTTCTGGGGCAAACCCAACAATGCCTGTTGTGCTAAATGAGCAAATCTCCATGCTTCTGCTTTTGCTTGTGCCAACGCATCCGAGGCTTTGATTTGCTCGACCAGCGCGTCAATATGCTGGCTTCTATCCCGGAGCGGAACGGCAAAAACAGCCTCGACCTGTTTGCGCCCGCCCGAATGCTGCATGAAGTAAAAAACAGGCAAGGTCACTGTGCCCTGGCGCAGATCGCTGCCTACCGGCTTACCAATGACCTTTTCGTCCCCAACAAAATCGAGGATATCATCCACAATTTGAAACGCCATGCCCAAATCATGGCCATACTGCTTGAGTGCCTGTATCACACTTTCCGGTGCTTCACTGAGTAAAGCGCCGGATTCAGCGGCGGTAGAGAAAAGTGAAGCCGTTTTAGCATCAATCCGCCTGTAATAATTCTCCTTATCCTGGTCTATCTGTCCTAATTGGAAAAGCTGCTCCAATTCCCCATTACAAATAATTGCTAATGTGCTGGCAAATAGTTCCATCGCCCGCATATTATGCGTTGCGGCCACCAATGTGGCAGAGCGCGCAAACATGAAATCGCCGGTCAATACGGTTGCCCCCACGCTCCATTTAGCGTTCAAAGTAGGATTACCCCGGCGCAGCAACGACTGATCGATGACATCGTCATGCACTAATGTTGCCGTGTGTAGCATCTCGATGGCCGTTGCCATCAAATTAATCTCGTTTGGATCGCGATGAGCGTTGAAGTGCGAAGCAGCGATGGTCAATGCCGGCCGCAATCGTTTGCCGCCGCTTTGAATGAGATAGCGCAACGCGTCCCCTAAGGGACCGCGCACCTCTATACTGATCTCGTTCATTTTTCGTTCTACGGCTTCTAACTCCGGCTGAACCAAGTCAATTAGCTCAATGTGTAATTTCTCTTCTTTAATCGGCATACCTCTCTGCTTGCTCCCGCAAAATTTTTTCAATCTGTTGTTAACTTTGTTTCAAGCAGTGACATCCAGCGCGAAAAAAAGTTTCGCCGTTTCGGTTGTCGTTGCACAAATCTCATCCACACTTTTGCCGTACACCTTGGCAATCGCCTCGGCAATCAGCGGTATGCGGGCCGGCTCGTTGCGCTTGCCCCGGAATGGATGCGGCGACAAAAACGGCGCATCAGTTTCCAACATAATCCGCGACAGCGGCAATTGTGCCATCGTTTCTCGCAGCCCGCGATCATTCTTGAACGTGACCGGCCCACCCACGGAAAGTAGAAACCGGCGTGCTATCATTCTCTTACCCATCGCCGCATCGCCAGAGAAAGCGTGCAATACGCCGCTGAACGCACGATCAGCCAACTTGGAGCCAGGGACGACTTCATCAGCCCAACGCGAAAGCAATTGTTCCACGTCGTCGTGCGCGTCCCGGTCGTGAATGATCACCGGTAACCCCAGCTCGGCTGCCAATAATAGTTGCTGCCAAAGCACATCCTTCTGTTTCTCCGCAGGCACCCGCTGCCAGTAATAATCCAAACCAATTTCGCCAATGGCCACGACTTTCGGCTGCCCGGCCAACACTCTCAGCGTACTCAACCCCGCATCGTCGAAATCGGCACAGTCATTAGGGTGCACGCCCACCGCGGCATACAGCGCCGGGTAACGGGCGCTCAAACTTAACACGCGTTGGGCGCTGGCCAGATCAGTGGCCGGATCAACGATATAACGAACGCCCGCCTCAGCAGCTCGGCGGATCACATCGGCCCGATCGTCGTCGAAGCGCTCCACATCCAAATGACAGTGGCTATCGATGCAAATCAGCGCACCCATTGCATCTCCGCCCAATTATGCTAAACCGGCGATTTCTAAGCCTTCTTGCAAAATCCGGTGCACCAGCTCTTTCTTCATCGTCTCACAATAAACCCGAATAATCGGCTCAGTGCCGGAGAAACGCACCAACAACCAACCCCCGTCCTCCATGTTAAACTTGTAGCCGTCGATACGATCAATGCTGACCACTTTCAGGCCGGCAATGGTCTTCGGATTCGCCGCGTCCATCCGTTTCTTGGCCGCCGGGCGCTTTTCGTTGGGAAAGCTGGTATCGACGCGCTCGTAATAATGCGCTCCGCCGACCTCGGCGAACAAATCCGCCAGAAGCTGGGTGGGCGTGTGCCCCGTTTTGACCATGAAATCCAGTAGATACAGCCCGGCCAGGATGCCATCCCGCTCCGGCACATTGCCCCGAAAAGCATAACCGCCGCTTTCCTCACCGCCGATCATAGCGTCCACTTCCAGCATCTTCGGCGCTACATATTTGAAACCGACGCCGGTATTGTACACCGGCACGTTATACTTCTTCCCCAATTTGTCCAGCATCGACGTAGTGGAAAGGGTCTTGACAATGGGTCCGCGCTCGCCGCGCACTTTGAGCAAATAGAGCGCCAACAAGCCATAAACCCGCAACTGGTCCACGAACTCGCCATTTTCGTCTCCAAAACCGACCCGATCCGCGTCCCCATCGGTAATCAAAACAGCATCGGCGCGCACTTTTTTGGCGTAAGCCAAACCGGCATCCACGTTAGGCGGGATCGGCTCCGGGCGCTTCATCTCCGGGAAGATGGGATTGCGCCGGTTGTGTACTTCCAACACCTCTGTTTTGCCGCCGGCCAAGATCTCCGTGAACCAGCCGGCGCCGTTGCCCCACATGGGATCGACGACGATCTTCAGCCCTGCGTCTTTAATCGGCTGCACGTCGATGAGATCTTTCAAGTGTTCCAAATAGACGGCTTTCGGGTCGATGATCGTGACCAGGCCAATCGCTTTCGCCTGTTCCAGGGGAATGCGGTGGGCACCTGCTTCGCTTTCCGGGATGAGAGACTCAATGACTTTCAAGCCATCCGGATCGACAGCCCCGCCGTGCTCGTCACGCACTTTGAAACCGGCATCAGTGGGTGGATTGTGACTGGCGGTCAGGTTAATAGCGCCCAACGCATTGTGCGCCACAACGTTGTAGGAAATAACTGGCGTGGGCGTCGCTGTTGGGCAAAGCAGAGCCGGGATGCCGTTGCCGGCCAGCACTTCCGACACGGCATCGGCGAAATTCTCGGCAGCGAACCGCTTGTCGTAACCCACCACCACGCCGCGTTCCATCTCAGTTGCGTCGTATTTGGCCAAGAGGAAATTAGCGAAGCCTTGCGTGCAGCGGCGCACGCTGGCGAACGTGTAATCCCCGGCGATGCGGCCTCGCCAACCATCCGTACCGAACTTGATGATCGCACTCATATTTTTCTCCTTCGTGAATCATAAGAATATCTCTTTAGCGCCGATTTTGCAAGGCTTCCATATCGGCATCAACCATTATTTCGATGAGTTCATGAAAACGAATCTTCGGCTCCCACCCTAAGACCCGCTTGGCTTTGCTGGCATCGCCGACCAATTGATCCACTTCGGCTGGCCGGAAGAAACGTTGATCCTGAATCACATAATCGCGATAGTCTAAGTCTAAACGGCCAAAAGCCACTTCGCACAGCTCGCGAATGGAATGCGTTTCGCCGGTAGCAATAACGTAATCGTCCGGCTGAGGCTGTTGCAGCATGAGCCACATCGCCTCCACGTAATCGCCGGCGTAGCCCCAATCGCGCCGGGATTCCAAATTGCCCAAACGCAATTCGTGGGCCAGCCCCAGCTTGATTTTCGCCGCGCCGTAAGTGACTTTGTGAGTGACGAATTCCAAGCCGCGCCGGGGGCTTTCGTGGTTAAAAAGGATGCCGGAAGCAGCGAAAAGATCGTAACTTTCCCGATAATTAATCGTGATCCAATGCCCGTACACTTTGGCCACGCCGTAAGGCGAGCGTGGGTAGAACGGCGTCGTCTCTTTTTGCGGGACCTCTTGCACTTTGCCAAACATCTCGCTAGTGGACGCCTGATAAAAGCGGATGTTAGGATCTACCAGACGGATCGCGTCCAAAACGCGGGTAACACCCAAGGCGGTGAATTCACCGGTCAACACCGGCTGCGACCAGGAAGTAGGCACAAAAGACTGGGCGGCCAAATTGTAAACCTCGTGCGGTCGGTATTCCTCGATGATCTTGAGCAGCGAAATTTGGTCCAATAAATCACCTTGCACGAGAATGACATCGTCCTGAAAATGCTTAATCCGGTCGAAATTCACCGTGCTGGAGCGACGCACCATACCGATGACTTCGTAATCTTTCGCCAACAGGAATTCGGCCAAATAGGAACCGTCCTGGCCAGTGATACCCGTTACCAATGCTTTTCGTTTGCTCATGACCCTTCTCTCACTTTCTGCTTCTCTGTCTACCGATTCAGTCTTATCCGCTCACGCCACTCTGCCAGGACGGCCAGCACACTTTCTGACCATGGAATTGCCGGTTCCCAGCCGGTAGCCTCTTTAATCTTTCGGTTGTCACAATAGCTATCCGGCGTATCGTTGGGCCGGAAACGATCCGGATCGACAACCACACGGATGGCAACCCGACTTGCTGCCAACAGTATATCCAGAATAGTCTGAATAGCATATGATTTGCCTTGGCCTACATTGTATACTTCGCCCGGCGTACCGTGTTCCATAAGTAACTGGTAAGCATGCACCACATCCCGCACATCGCTGAAATCCCGCCGGGCCGAGAGATTACCCACATGGATAACCGGTTCCTGTAGACCATTTTCGATATTAGCAACCTGTTTAGCAAAAGCCGGCACCACGAATGTATCCGCTTGTCGCGGACCGATATGATTGAACGGTCTGGCCCGGATAATCGGCCAATTTTTGCCGGAAAAATAAGCACCTCCCATCAGGTCTTGGGCAGCTTTGCTAATGCCGTATGGATTATCCGGCTGTAAAGGCGCCGTTTCAGCAATAGGCAATTGCTTTGGTTTACCGTAAACTAAATTCGATGTCACGATGAGCGTGCGCGGACGGATTTGTAGTTTGAGCGCACTTTCGATGATATTCAATTGCGAACGGATATTGACTTCGTAGGTCACCCACGGGTCAGACCAGGATTGTCCTACGTGGGCTTGCCCCGCTAAGTGATAAATCCTATCCGGGCGGGCCGTTTCTATCATTTTAGCCGTCTCGTAAGGATTCGTCAGGTCCCCGTAAAGTAAATGCAAATCATCGCGCCATGGCGCCAAGCGCCATTCAGAGCGATGAACAATGCCCCAGATTTCGTCGTCCGTCGTCGCCAGCAATGCCTCGGCCAAATGACTGCCGGCAAAGCCAGCAATGCCGGTAATCAATACCCGTGCCATACTGCTCCTTACCATTGAGATCTGTGTAACGACTTAGTTCTGATCAAACAAAACGCTAATTACGCAGATTTCACGCCGACAAATCAGAAAGGATTAGCGAAAATCAGCATTTTTTCGCATCCTATTGCGGGACAAGCTGAGTAGTCACCGATCCATTTATAACTCCGCGATTATACCCCAACCCGAATCAGGCAGCAAAGCATCCCCCGCCGGGATGGAAATACCATACAGGTTGAAAAAAGTCGCGCACGAGAGCAATGTGCGCGACTTTTTGGTCATTTCCGGCTGAGATACAGAGCGGTTATCACTACCTGTTTTCTCAGGCTAAGCCGGCTTCCTGGCGCAAAATTTCCGCTTTGTCGGTACGCTCCCACGGTGCGTCGATATCCTCACGACCAAAAGCACCGTAAGCAGCCGTCGGCTTATAAATCGGCCGGCGCAAATCCAGGTCACGGATGATGGCAGCCGGGCGTAAATCGAAATGTTTTTCGATCAATTCGATGATACGGGCGCCGTCGACTTTGCCGGTGCCGAACGTCTCCACGGCCAACGAGAGCGGCCGGGCGACGCCGATGGCGTAAGAAACCTGCAATTCGAAGCGGTCAGCCAGGCCTGCGGCCACCACATTTTTAGCAATGTAGCGGGCCATGTAACTGGCCGAGCGGTCTACTTTCGTCGGGTCTTTGCCGGAAAACGCACCGCCGCCGTGTCGGGCTACGCCGCCGTACGTATCCACAATAATCTTGCGGCCAGTGAGACCAGCATCGCCCATGGGGCCCCCGATGACAAAACGGCCGGTGGGATTGACATAAATTCTCGTCTCGTCGTCCAAATATTGCGCCGGCACGACTGCTCGGATAACATGCTCGATGACATCTTCTCGAATTTGTTCCTGCTCAACCGTTGGGCTGTGTTGCGCCGAAATAACGACCGTATCCATCCGTTTAGGCTTCCCAAAAGCGTATTCCACCGTAACTTGCGATTTTCCGTCCGGGCGCAAATAGGGCAGGATACCTTCTTTGCGGACGAAAGACAACCGCCGTGCCAGCTTATGCGCGAGCGAAATAGAAAGGGGCATCAGCTCCGGCGTTTCGTTGCACGCAAAGCCGATCATCATCCCCTGATCGCCGGCCCCGATAGCTTCGATGGCGTCATCGAGTTCCTGGCCGTGTTTGGCTTCCCACGCTTTGTCCACGCCCAGCGCAATATCGCGGGATTGTTCTTTAATAGAAACGGACACCCCGCACGTATCAGCGTCGAAGCCGTATTTAGCGCGCGTGTAGCCGATTCCCCTGATGGTTTCTCGGGCAATACGACCGATGTCCACATACGTGCTGGTGGTTATTTCCCCCATCACCACGACCAAGCCGGTAGTGACCGCCGTCTCACAAGCGACCCGGGCGTTCGGATCTTGGGCGATGATGGCGTCTAAAACGGCATCGGAAATTTGGTCACACACCTTGTCAGGGTGCCCCTCGGTGACCGATTCTGATGTGTAAAAGAATTGCGGCGCTGACATAAATGTTGTTGTCATTGGAAGATTTCTCCTCAGTTAGCTAAGAACCGGTCAGGTACCGGATTTCCAAGAGTTCAAGTACGTTTTCTGTTCCTCGGTCAAAGTATCGATTTTAATTTCCATGGCGTCCAATTTCAGCCTGGCAATGCGACGATCGATATCTTCCGGCACAGTGTAAACCTGTCGCTCCAGTTTTTCAGCATTTTGCCGCAAATACGCGGCGCTGAGCGCTTGATTGGCAAAGCTCATGTCCATCACGCTGGAGGGGTGGCCCTCCGCCGCGGCTAAGTTCACCAGCCTGCCTTCGCCGATAACGTACAAGCGGCGACCATCTTCTAAGGTGTATTCGTCCAAGAAAGTACGAATTTGTCGTTTACTAACGGCCATTGCTTCTAGCGCCGGCAAATTGATTTCCACGTTGAAATGGCCAGAATTAGCTAAAATAGCACCGTCCTGCATGATTTCGAAATGGTGACGGTCGAAAACGTGGATATCGCCGGTGGCGCTGACGAAAATACGCCCGATTTGGGCAGCTTCCATCATCGGCATAACCCGAAAGCCATCCATAGTAGCTTCCAACGCCTTCATGGGATCGACCTCGGTGACGACGACATTGGCGCCCATGCCGCGAGCACGCATGGCGATGCCCCGGCTGCACCAACCGTACCCGCCGACGACGAAAACTTTGCCGGCTAATAAGATGTTCGTAGCCCGAATAATGCCATCTAATGTGCTTTGGCCGGTGCCGTAGCGGTTATCGAACAGATACTTAGTCATGGCATCGTTAACGGCTATGATGGGATAAGCCAACGCGCCGTCTTTGGCCATCGCCTTCAAGCGAATAACACCGGTGGTCGTTTCTTCGGTGCCGCCGATGACATTGTCTAACAACTCTCGCCGTTTGGTGTGCAGCGTGCTGACTAAATCGGCACCATCGTCCATGGTAATCTGCGGGCGATGGTCTAACGCGGCTTGCAAATGTTGGTAGTAAGTCGCGTTATCTTCCCCCTTGATAGCAAACACGGGAATCTCGCTGTAAGCGACTAAAGCGGCCGCCACATCATCCTGCGTGCTCAGCGGGTTAGATGCAGTCAATACGACATCGGCACCGCCGGCTTGTAATACCCGCATCAAATTAGCAGTTTCAGCCGTGACGTGCAGGCAGGCTGACATGTGTACGCCCGCTAAGGGACGCTCTTCCTTAAACTGTTGTTCGATGAGGTCCAAAACAGGCATCTCTTTGGCAGCCCACTGAATGCGCAGGCGCCCTTTTTCGGCTAAATTCATGTCCTTGATGTCAAACGAAAACTTTGTCATCAATTTTCTCCTTTTTTCGTAATTGCTCAGCTCCGGGCATATAGAACGCAGGTTCCACGCAGACAAATCAGAAAGATTAGCGCAAACCAGCATGTAATTGCATGCGTCCTATTGTTAGGAAGACTGAGTTATCACCTTTTTCTTTGGCTCCGACAGGAGCGCTTCGACCTTATCGTCTCCGTACGTTTTTTCGTAACGGTTGATGAACGCTTCGAGCGAATAGTAATGATTCTGTGGTCCCATTTGTTCCAAGACATAGGTAGCAGCTAAACTGCCGATGCGCCCGGCAGTGGCCCAATCCAGCCCACTATGTAAGCCGGCCAACAATCCGCTGCGATATGCATCCCCCACCCCAGTGGGATCGGCGGCAGTAATAGGTGGAGCAGGGGGAATAGAAATCTTTTCACCGGCATGGTAGATCAACGAGCCTTTTTCGCCTAACGTTACGATGACCGTTTCTGTCAGCGCCAGGATCTCTTCATGGTGAAGGCCAGTTTTGTTCTTGACCATCTCATATTCATATTCATTGGCGATGAAAATACGAGCGCCCCGGATGCCATCGATCAACCTTTCTGCCGAGAGACGCACTATTTGTTGGCTGGGATCGTAAAGATAAGGAATACGCAGCGTTTGGCACTCCTGGACGTATCTATTCATAGCGTCCGGATCGTTGGGCGAAATAACAGCCCATTCAATCTGCGCTGTATCCATATCACGAAAGCTAAGTTCTTTGGCTTTAGCCATGGCGCCGGTGTAAAAACTGGCGATCTGGTTGTTCTCTTCGTCAGTGCTCACGAAGAAGGAGGCAGTGAAATCATCCGGGATGACTTTCCAGCCGCTGGTATCCACACCGTGCTGAGCTAACCAGCGCCGGTATTCTTCCGCGTCTTGGCCAACCGTAGCCATGATGATAGGATGTTGCTTGAGCAAGCTCAACGAATAAGCAATATTGGGAGCACACCCCCCACGCACACGGTGCATGGAGTCAACTAAAAAGCTGACACTGAGGTGGGCAATTTGTTCCGGCAAAATATGTTCCCGGAATTTTCCCGGAAAAGACATAATGTAGTCATAGGCGACCGAGCCGGTAACGACGATACTCATTTTTTGGCAAACTCCTTTCTTTATGTCGCCCTCGCTAAAAACGTCCAGCGAGGGCACCGTGGTCCATGGCACAAAAAAAGCTCCCCCGAGAGGAGCATGTCTTTTAGAATGCGCCTCCCTTATCTTTCAAGCAGTGTTGCCTGCCGGAATTGGCACCATGAACGCTTTGTTGCTGCGCTCCGGTTGCCGGAGGATCAACGGGCCGGTCCCTCCCCTCCTCTTGATAAGAGTGCTTCTCTTATTTATGTAATTTCACAAACACAATCAATATACAGAGTTTTCCTCGACTTGTCAAAAAAACATAAGGCTGGGCTACGTCGGTGCCATCGCAATAATTCCTTCATAATGCACTATTACACAGCAGCCTGAATGGATCTGCGGTTGTTAAGGGCTCGGCGCATCACGGATGCGGCTATCTCTGTTTAGAAGTCCAACCTCTGCGAGAAGTTAAACTTCATCAAGTTAAGTATCGCTATTCCCTGGGGGATACCACGGATGGCAATACCACAATTTACATTGTTCTCCCCAACGCCGGAAGAAAATTTGCCTGTCCGTTACCCAGTACTGGGCCCAACAACGGCGCAACGGCCAAAGAAAAGCGGCAAGGGTCCCTATCATCGACAACATCAGGCCGGCCAAGACCAGCCAACGACCGGGTTCGCTATTCACAGCTAAAATCATCTCTCGTTGGATGGCAAAACGCAGGGTGAGCGCATCATTAATTCGAATTGCACCGTCGTGGTCCACAAATTGAGAGGCGATGGGCTGCTCGCCATCAATTTTATAGACTTGGACTAAAAAAACAGGCCCGGTAAATCCTTTCTCCGGCAAAGATTTATAGCCGACGATCCGGAGAGCCAGCGTCGTGGCAGACAGCAATAAATTCCGCTCTGTGCCCGAAGCAGCAAAAGAGAGGTCCGCTTTCTCCTTAACTTGTCCGTTCACCGTCTGCATAGGAAGTAGAGCGCCCTTTGCGCCTATAGCCGTAATTTGCAGATGGGGCCACGCATCGACGAAAGCGAATCGTAAGTCACCAATCGTGGTAGCATGCCCCAACGGAATAGCTTCCTGATCAACACTCTGGCCTCTGGTAATGGCCATAGAGGCCGCCGGGTAACCATCGCGGCTGTCACGGATAGCGTTCAACTGAACCTGAAAATTATGTTGTTTTTCCGTCCATTGCTGTCCAGCGGAAAGCGGGTGGAAAGGCAAGGCCCAGCTCAAATAGCTATTCGTCAAGAGGCCACCGACTAAGAGTAAGCCGCCGATGGCAATGAGCAGGTAAGCGCGTAGGCCGGCCAACGGCCCATAGGCAAAGACCTGTCGCGCCGGGCCGACTGTCTCTAACCCAGCAATGATACCACAGCGGTGCATCGTGTCCATCGCTAATGTGTCTGCTTCGGTAATGCCCTCAGAAGCGGGGAAGTGACTTTGTTGCGCCGGAACTGCGGCGGCCGTTCGGGTCAGAGGGGGCACATGAGAACGATTGAATCGGGGCCAAAGCAACAATCGCATCGCATCCCCCAGGCGGATCCAGAAGATAAAGCCTATGATTAGAACACTACTGCGCCACCACAGCGCGTGTTGCAAATCGAAAAAACGTAATGGTCGCCATAGTCCTGCCCATAAAATTGACCGGGTATGGTCCTGCAACCAAGTCACTTTCTCGGCCGGATTGGATGCTAAGGCAAAAGGTAATTGTGGCCAAAAGGTCACAACTAAGTACGTGAAAAGAAAAAACAGCGAGGCCAACCACAGCATGCCCGGTGAACTAAAAATAGCCCAGGCATACTCGGTAAACTTCTTGATCCAGGCGAAAATTCTGGCCGGCACTACAGCGATCTTTTTCACTTCCGGGCGCTCCTCTTGGACGCAGGAGGTACTTCGGTAGAAAATAGAAAAGCCCCACCAAAGTGGATGGAGCTTTCCTTGAGCCACCCATCGGACTCGAACCGATAACCTACGCATTACGAATGCGTTGCTCTTCCGAATTGAGCTAGGGTGGCAAGCTGGTCAAATTATAGCTATTCCCCTTCCCTTTGACAAGTCTTTATGGGGCAAGTCGCGCAGGGGTAACGCCAACTATTGACTGCCATCGTGATGCAACAGGTTTTATCCCGACGCGGGTAGTCCCATGATCTGTCCGCATTATAGAACAGGGCTGCTTGCGCCTGCTCTGAGCTGTCCCAACGCCCCCACTAAATAATTTGACATAAGGGCAATTCTTCGTCTATAATTGTTGTGATTGCGCGGGTGTAGCGCAGTGGTAGCGCATCTGCTTCCCAAGCAGAGTGTCGTGGGTTCGAATCCCATCACCCGCTCAGATGTATGCCCTCCCAGGTCGGGAGGGCGTTTTTTTGCCGTGTGGAAAGAAAGGTGAGCCGTATGGATTGTGTATTCAGTGATAACTTGAGCAAGCACAATCCGGTTGTCTTAGCACCGTTCCAGGATCTATCGACACGATGAAATATCTTTGGCGATTACTGGGCTACCTGCGCCCGCATTGGGCGGGCGTGTTGCTGACAGACCTGGCGCTTTTAGTCGGCACACTGCTCAGCCTGGCCGTACCCTGGCTCATCAAGCGGGTAATCGATATTGGGCTGAAGGGCGATATACGGGCCTTAGCAGTTTCTGCCGGGGCTATCATTACCGTAGGCCTCTTGCGCTTTTTGGTCGGCTATGGCCAACGTTACGGCGGTGGTTGGCTGGCTTACATGGTGAGCTACGACTTGCGCAATGAAATGTTAGCACGCGTGCAATCCCTCAGCTTTTCTTACCACGATCAAGAACAAACTGGCCAAATCATGTCGCGCATGACCAGTGATATCACTGCCATGCAACGATTTTTCTCCGGGGCACTGCTGGATAGCTTGAATTTAGTCTTTTTGTTCACGGGCGTCACTTTGACCATGCTCAAATTGGATCCCATTTTGACCTTCTATGCTTTACTCCCTTTCCCCCTCTTAGGGGTTACAGCGATCCATTTCGGCCGGCGGGTACGTCGCTTGTGGAAAGCTGCTCAGGAACGTTTTGGCTATTTGACCGCGATACTGCAAGAAAATCTAACCGGGGCGCAGGTAGTGCGTGCTTTCGTGCGCGAGCATTACGAAGTCGAGAAATTCAGCAAGGCTAATCAACAGTTCATGGACCAGCGCCTGAAAACCATTTACACCTGGGCCAGCAACTTCCCGTTTATGTCCTTCATCGCCGCATTGAGCAGCGCGCTGGTTTTCTGGTTCGGCGGTGCGCAAGCTATCGCCGGCCGCACCACGATAGGCACCGTCGTCGCTTTCAACGGCTATGTCATGCTATTGGCTATGCCGGTGCGCAGGCTGGGCATGATCGTCAATTTGTACGGCGAGGCAATGGGCATCGGCGAGCGCCTCTTCGAGATATTAGACCAAACTTCGCCTGTGCAAGAGCAAGTCGATGCCATTGAACTACCACGGTTACAAGGGCATATACGCTTCGAACAAGTTGGGTTTCATTACGCCCGCACCCAGGAAGGAAAACAGCCCACTGAAGAGGTCCTTAGCGACATTAATTTGGACGTGCCGCCGGGGAGCATCGTGGCGCTCGTTGGGCACACCGGTTCCGGCAAGAGCAGCATTGTGAATTTGATCCCGCGTTTTTATGATATCACAGCCGGACGCATTAGTATCGACGGTTATGATGTACGGGATGTGACCCTCGCCTCGTTGCGCCGGCAAATTGGTGTGGTCATGCAAAATACACAGCTTTTCTCCGAGAGCATCGCCGCCAATATCGCCTATGGCCGGCCAGACGCATCCTTGGCCGAGATTCAGGCTGCGGCCCAGGCGGCCCAGGCGGACGAATTCATTCGCACCATGCCGCAGGGCTACCAAACCGTTGTCGGGCCGCGCGGCGTGACTCTTTCGGGTGGACAACGCCAGCGCATTGCTATTGCTCGTGCTTTGCTCTTGGACCCGCGTATCCTCATTTTAGACGATTCCACTTCCAGCGTGGATACACAAACGGAGTACAAGATTCAGCAAGCGTTGCACCAATTAATGCGGGGACGCACGTCATTCGTGATTGCGCACCGGCTGACCACCGTCAAAGAAGCTGATCTTATTGTCGTCTTGCGCCGGGGCCGTATTGTACAGCAAGGAACACACCAGGCGCTCTTGGCACAAGGCGGCTATTACAAAGAAATTTACGATTTGCAATTGCGCGATCAAGAGGAAACAGCGGCTGCGAACGCCACCGGGAGGGCATCGTGAGGGGCGGCGGACAGGGCAGATTAATGCGCGGTAGCGATAAACACGGCATCGATTTCAAGCTCCTCATACGGGTGCTGCGTTATATTTTCCCTTATTGGAAGTTAGTAGCGGTGGCTTTCACGGCGATGTTCGTGGTTACTTTAGGAACGCTGGCCGGCCCATACCTGATCCGGCTTATTTTAGACGATGGCATCAGCCAACAGAATTTAGCGCTCCTGCGCAAATTCGTCCTTATCTATTTAGCCGTACAAGGCTTGATTTGGATCGCCCGGTGGACGCAAGTGCGCACTATTGCCACTGCCGGACAGAATGCCATCTACAATTTACGCAACGAACTGTTCGTACGCTTACAGGAACTCTCCATGCGTCGCCTGAACCAGGAAGAAACAGGCGTCCTCATGTCTCGTGTGACTTCCGACGTGAACGTGTTGCAAGACTTAATCACCTGGGCACTGACCGGCACGGCCAGCGATTTCCTCGTCCTTTTTGGCGTTGTCATGGTCATGTTGGAGATGGACGCCCACTTGGCACTGATCGCCTTCTCCGTCTTACCTTTAATGGTGGTTATGACCGAAATTTGGCGACGGTACGTCCAGGATGCTTACCGGGCGGTGCGTAAACGTAACGGAGAACTTTTAGGGGCCATCGAAGAACAAATCAGCAATGTGCGGGTCACGCAGGCATTTGCCCGCGAACAATATAACTTGCGCGATTTCCGCGATCGGGTCAACGGAGGCTTCTTACGGGCTAATCTACACGCGACGAGGCTGGGCGCACTTTTCTTTTCCGGCGTGGACTTTCTGGCTTTACTGGCTATCGCCCTATTGGTGTGGTTCGGCGGCTTAGACGTGCTGAACAAAACCATTTCCGCCGGCGTGCTAGTCGCGTTTGTCCTTTACGTAGATCATTTCTTCAATCCGATTCGTGACATTGCGCAGCGTTACAACACGCTGCAATCGGCCTTAGCCGCCAGCGAGCGCATTTTCCGTTTGTTGGACACACCATTAGAAGTCGTGCCGCCGCCGCATGGCCTGCGCTTGACGCCGCTCCAAGGCGATATTCGCCTCGAAAAAGTCAGCTTCCATTATGGTGACGGCGCTTGGGTGCTACAAGATGTGTCTTTCCACGTGCGGCCGGGGGAAACTGTCGCCGTCGTCGGACACACCGGCGCTGGCAAAACAACTATCATCCGCTTGCTGGGCCGCTATTACGACGTGCAGCGTGGGCGGATACTGATCGACGGTCACGATATCCGGACCATCGCGTTGCCTACTTTGCGCCGGCAGATGGGTGTGGTACTTCAAGAGAACTTCCTCTTCCGGGGCAGCGTCATGGACAACATTCGCTACGGCCGCCTGGAAGCTACGGAGAAAGAAGTTATTGCTGCGGCGCAACATGTAGGTGCTCACGATTTCATTAGCCGTTTGCCGGATGGCTACAATACCGATGTCGAAGAAGGTGGAGCGCGTCTTTCTGTCGGTGAACGACAACTAATTGCTTTCGCTCGCGCATTGTTAGCCGACCCGCGTTTTCTCATTTTGGACGAAGCCACTGCCAGCATCGACACAAAAACAGAGCAGCTCATCCAACGAGCGTTAGCCGTCCTGCTGCAGGGTCGCACGGCAATTGTGATCGCACATCGTTTGAGCACCATCACCAAAGCAGATCGTATCCTGGTTCTAGATCAGGGCCGTTTAGTCGAAGAAGGCACGCACGATCGTTTGTTGGCCCGGCAAGGGCTGTATTACCGGCTGTACACATTGGGCTTTGCCAAAGATCGCCCAGCGACGCAGCCGCCCAAACGCCATATCAAACGCCCGCTCAATCCGCCATCCACGCCCTCGTTTCCTTTAGGATGACAATTTGACACCGTTTTTCCCCCGTGATAGCATCAGCGCGCTTGCCATTCGGGAAGCCTGACAACAACATTTGGGAGTGTTGGAAATGTATCCCGAGACAGAAATCATTTTCCCTTTTCGTAAATTGCGCAAATTGCGCTACAGCGGTGGCGAAAAATGGAAAGATTTAGTGGATCGTGTTAGCGCTTTGCCAAACAGTGATCCTGATGCGATTGCCATGAACTTGGTCATTGCTGAAGTGTGCGACTGCCTGAAATGCGGGCCAAGCAGTTATAAAGCAGTCTTAGGCTGCGAGGTATGTGCCAAGCGTAGCATCGCAGCCGTCCAAAGCGGAGACAATGGCCTTTTGCGCCGCTTCAAAAGAGCACAAAGACGAGTTGCTGCTTTCCAAGAAGAAAAGCAGGCCATTTGGCAACGCTATATGCGCAAAGCGTAATCGTCGGGGCCATCCAGCGTTGGAGGGTCTGTTTTATGCCGTTTTCCAAGTGGTTTTTTACTGCCCACTTTGCCCAACCGAATAAATTTGTTTCTGTTCCGTTTATGAGATGCCAAGATGTCAAATGTCGATACGGTCAAGGAAGAAAAAGCATGGTTGCTGGCTGCCCAACAAGGGGATGAAAACGCGTTTGGGCAGTTGGTGCAACGCTTTTATGTTTATGTCGTAAGTATCACGTATCGCATGACTGGAGAATCAATGACGGCGGAGGATTTGGCACAGGAAACTTTTTTCAGTGCGTGGCGAAATTTACCCCGCTTTGAAATTCGTAGTGAAAGCGGTTTCCGGGTCTGGTTAGGGCGTATTGCCACGAACAAAACGTTGGACTATTTGCGTCGGCAACCGGCCACGGCGCCCTTGCCGGATGACGAGTTAGTCGCCCGTCCCGGAAAATCACTGCCAGAGGAGGATGTCTTGAGCCGGGAATTGCAGCAATTGCTGGAAGAGAGCATTGCCGCTTTGCCCGCCAGAAGTCGAGCCGCTTTAATTTTACGGGAGTACGAAGGACTGTCTTATCAAGAAATCGCCAAGGTGTTGGATATTCCAGTGGGCACAGTCATGTCACGTTTGAGTTATGCCCGCCGAAAATTGCAGAACCAATTGGAGCCTTACTTACGCCATGAAACAGACCGGTGAACACAGTCAATGGGAAGCCTTGCTGGTACCCTACTTCGATAATCAGTTGCCACCTTCATATCGCGAGCAAATGAGCGATCATGTGCGACACTGCCCGGCATGCCAGGCCGAATTACAACAGCTTATCGCCATGCGCCGTTTGTTGCGGCAAAGCAAATTGCCGGCTACGTTGGCCAACCATGAAGCTGCATTTTGGCAACGCTTGTCACCTCACTTGCCCCAACGGCGAGCACGGCAGCGGGTTCCTCATTTGGCTAAACTACCTTCTTTTTTGTACGTGACCGTCGTTTTAATGACGCATTTACTCTTTTTTGGTTGGATAGGATGGGTACTCAATCAAACATTGAATCTGGTTCCGCTCCAAATGCACATTCCGGAAATGTGGCAGGGCTGGCTTTATGCGTTTTTAGCCGGGCCGTTCAGCTTGTTGCTGAGTTTTTTCGCCGCAATAGCGCCAGACTGGGCGCAGGAGGCCGCTTTCGTGTTCGGCCCAACGCTATTATTCCTGTTGGCGCTGGCCGGTATAACCTGGCTTTATTTCGCCTGGTCGAAAAGTCAGGAAACTAAAAATGGGGAGTATTTCACGCATGGAACAACTTGAAAAACCTTTCGATATGATCAAACGCGCTTTTCACATCGTGCGCCGCACGCCGGCGTTATGGTGGCTGGCCATGCTATACGCGGTCGCAGGCGGCAAAGCCGTGCTCGATCTAAATTTCGGCAGTGGGTTCAATTACCGCGCTCATCGTACGAATCACTGGGCTAAGCTGCCCGATGTGAACAGTTTCTTACAACAGAATTGGATAGCCATTTTGCTATTAGGTGGTTCGTTAATTCTGTTGCTATCGATTATCTTCCTGGTAGTGAATCTACTCTCTGATGTCGCCTTGTTAAACGCCAGCAACCAGGTTCTGCAAGAACAAACGCTGCCCTCGTTCTGGCAATCGCTACAGAAAAGCTGGAACAGAAAAATGTGGCACTTATTTCTCGCCCAACTCATTATCGACGTGCCATTGTTTCTGCTCATTGCTTTGCTGATTGGTTTGCCAATCCTCTCGATCGTCTTGATCGTGACATCTGGCCGCCATTTTGCCACGCCGGGCGCCGGCGCCATCATTTTCCTGGTCATCGCCGGCATCATCGCCTTACTCCTTTTCATTCTTTTCATGATTGTCTTAGCGATTGTCGTAGGCTTATGGTCCGGTTTTACCAAACGCTTTGTCGTACTGTCCGAAACGAAGCCAATGGCTGCCGTATGCCAAGGATGGAACTTAATGTGGAGCAAATGGCGATCAATTCTCAACGTCTGGCTTTTAGCACTGGCAGCTGCCATTGGCTGGGATATCGCGACATTGCTTGTCCTCGGTCTGCTGGTCGTGTTAATTGGCAGCACCGCCGGATTGATAACTTTTTTAAGCGGACAAGGGTTTCATTTCTTCGGCAATATTTGGCTTGGTCTACTCTTAGGTGTCCCGTTTATCGGTTTGCCGGCGCTTTACTTGCGCTCGCTCTATTTAGCTTTTGATGCTGTACTGTGGACCGATGTTTTCCAACAACTTATCGCCCCGCCCTGGATAGAAACGCCGAACGAGCCAGAACCAGAATTCGCCCCGGAACCGGTTAAAGGGGATTATTTACCGCCGCGCTATGTCTGATCACCTGCCAGAATACCCTACGCTCAAACAGATCTTGCGGGGCCTGAACTTGTCTCCTCGCAAAGGATTGGCCCAGAATTTCCTATTGGAAAGCGGCTATTTGCACCAGGCCATCGCCGCCGCCGAGATTGGCCCGGCGGACACAGTGCTGGAAATCGGGGCCGGACCGGGCACCCTTACGGCGCGTTTAGCAGCCGTTGCCGGGCACGTCATTGCCGTAGAACTGGACGACCGGTTTCTCCCCTACCTGCACCGCACCTTCGCCAGTCAGCCGCATGTCACTATCATCCACGCCGACATCATGGCCACGGATATTGCCGCTTTGCTGCGAGACGTGACCGGCCAAGAGCGTCCGGTTTACAAAGTAGTAGCTAACTTGCCCTATTACATTACCTCGGCTTTGTTACGCCGCTTGTTAGAAGCAGAACCGCCTCCAACGATGGCCGTCTTGATGTTGCAATGGGAAGTAGCAAAGCGTATTGTGGCTAAACCGCCGCGCCTGAGCCTTTTATCCGTCAGCGTGCAATTCTACGGGCGTCCTCGTTTGGTAACAAAAGTTCCAGCCGGGGCCTTCTATCCGGTGCCCAAGGTCGATTCAGCGTTGTTAGGAGTGGACAGCAAGCCACCGGGCAGATGGCCCTATCCACTGCCGGGACACTTCTTCCGGGTGGTGCGGGCCGGCTTCAGCCAGCGGCGCAAACAGTTACCAAATAACCTGTCCCGTGAGCTAGGTTTACCCAAAGCAGACGTAGTTGCGCTGCTGCAAAGTGCACTAATCGCTCCCCAACGCCGGGCCGAAACGCTATCCCTGGCAGAATGGGCTGTTTTGACAAAGCTTCTCGATGATCGATCTCTTTTATAGTGGTCGCATCGCACAACCGACCATGCGATCATGTCCAGCCATCACGCGCTGGATAAATACAAGCGCTCACTGCCAGGCAGGTTCCCCCGCAGGATAAACCAATGCACGCCCCGGTCCTGACTTTTCCAGAGCTTGCCATCGTTGCTCAAAGCAAAAACAGCATACGGGTCGCTGGGCGCAGACGCGAAATCGACGATCATGGCCGGCATGTCTAACGATAGGCCATTGGTAATGGGCAACCACGATTCTCCCCGATCTTCACTGCGATAAGCAACGGCCAAAGCACCTTCTACATCATACCAGTAACCGGCCGGCGTGCGAGCGCCGGCCGTCAACAGCACCGGTTCTTCCTGACCATCCTGCCCCGCCGGCAAGCAGAGCAGCGGGACTAAATAGGGACGAAGCATTTCATACGCTACCCGATCCCAATTCAGCCCATTGCTCTGGCTAAGGAAAAAACCGGCACCGGTGGCCGCGTAAAGACGCATAGGATCCATCGTATCAGGCCAAATACGGTGCACGTCATCGTGCAGGCCGTAATTGCGCATTTGCCAGCTCCGTCCCGCGTCGTGACTGAACACAGCGCCGCCCATCTCAATAGCAGCCCATATCTCCGCAGGACGGCTGGGATTGAACACTAAATCGCGAACCAATGGTTCAAAAGGTGCGGCTGGCAACCACCACGCTTCCTGGGCAGAGAATTGCCGCAATGTGGGCGCCTCTTTCCATCGCTGGCCACCATCCTCGCTGCGAAAAATCGCTGCTGGCTGGATACCTACAACAATTCGATCCGGGTTGGCCGGAGAGGCAGCCATCGCGGTCACCTTTTCTGCCAAAACCGCTTGCCAAGTCAGTCCGCCGTCTGCAGAATGCAGCAGCGCATTTTCAGTACCGGCGAAAAGATGATCCTCATGTCCTAAAAAAGCGCTGACCGGCCCGGGCAAAAGGCGTTTCGGCGGCTCTGTTGCGCCGGTTAGCTTCCAAAGCCCCTCTCCGCCGGCCAAATAGAACCGTTCATGCATGTTTTTACTTCCCTTTTTGCAATGCCGCGTCAATGGCATCCGCGAAAGTCTTATATGGCTGCGCACCCAAAATGAGTTTCTGGTCGATAAAAATAGTAGGCGTCGAGTGAACCCCACGCTGCTTCGCAGCATCTTGAGCTTGTTGGATGGCCGCTTGATACTTCTGACTGTCCAAACAAGCATCGAATTGCTTAGTGTTCAGTCCCAACGCTTTAGCAAAAGCTTTCAAATGTTCGATATTGAACGCACCTTGATTCTCGCCGGCCTGACTATTGAATAATTTATCGTGATAAGGCCAGAATTTCCCCTGATCATTAGCACAATAAGCAGCTTCTGCAGCCCAAGCGGATTCCTGGCCCAAAAAAGCGAAGACATGGACGGTAAGACGCGCCTTGCCGGGTTTGACGTAATTTTCGATAATCTTAGGGAGCGTGTCTCGTTCGAAACGACCACAATACGGACACTGAAAGTCTGTATAGACATCTATTTTCACCGGGGCCTTCGCGTTCCCCATGCTCATACCTGCCGGGGAAACAGCTTTGCCCACATTGTGTGGCTTTCCGCCCCACCAAATCAATGCTAAAACGCCGACGACTGTTACGACAATAACGATCCAAAAGACATAACTCTGTTTTTTCTTGCTTGCTTGCGGCTTTCGTTGGTAACGAGGCCGTTTTTTTGTTTTGTTTTTAGCCATTATCCCTCCTCCGAAAATAAGCTTCTCTGGAGGGTAGCCGAGGGCAAAGCCCTCGGCTACCCTCTCCTCCGAAAAATAGAACGCTAACCAACGGCGTTCTCCGCCCGACCGCACGGGGATCAAATCCCCGTGCTACATCGCCAAGAAGCCCCCTGAAAGGGGGATAGTGTTGAACAGCCGCTTGGCAGCGAATGCTACCTTGACGCACCCCGCCGGCGTACCGGAATCGAGGCTTTAGCCGGTGGTAGCCCCACCAACCCATCTAAAGGCTTGACGCCAGCTGCATTATCTTCATCCGCTGTGGTGCGCCGCAGGCCCATGCCGACTCCTCCGAAAATAGAACGCTGAAAATAAGACCTCTCCCCTGGCTTACCGCCCAAAGGGGCAGCAAGCCTGCCCCTCCCCGTATCGGGGAGGGGCAAAAGCTAAGCGCAGCGCAGCTTGGGGGAGAGGTCTCCCCATAGCACGGCTTCCCAAATCTGCGAACCCCAACCTCGTCCAAAGACCTCTATCATTATACCATAAGGGCTAAACCCGCAACATATCCACAGTCGAATAACTTGCCACCAGTCCAAAACAATGCTATACTGTTTTTGTTTATAGGTGGGCATTAACGCCCACGATACATTGCCTTAATGGCAAAGTCCTCACCGTGTTTAGCATTTTTATCTTCAGCGAAAGGAGGTGCAGCAGAAAGACGGCTTGGCTAATGACAGCAAGAGCGAGGTTTGCGCGTGCCCCAGGCTGGCAATCAATTTTTCTTGATGACTGTTTTCCTCGCATAATAGCAATAATTCATTCACATAGACACGTACGGCTGTGCATGCGGTTTCGGCGGTAATGCCCACTAACGGAAAGCGAAGATCGTCGTTATTGGCTCTGCTCCAGAGCACAAAACAACGGTTTTCCCGTTAATGACCGAAAAGTTCTGGTGAACAGCTCGTACAACAAGGAGCAAAACAAAATGGCGGGTGTTGTTTACAAACATGTTTATAAAAAGTTCGGTAATGTGACGGCTGTCAACGATTTGAACATCGAAATCGCTGACAAAGAATTCCTCGTGTTTGTCGGCCCTTCCGGCTGCGGTAAAACGACTTCATTGCGTTTGTTAGCCGGCCTGGAAGAAATTACCTCCGGCGATATTTTCATCGGCGATAGGTTAGTCAACGATGTGCCACCAAAAGATCGGGACATCGCCATGGTTTTCCAGTCTTACGCACTTTATCCTCACATGACGGTCTTCGACAACATGGCGTTTGGCTTGAAATTGCGCAAGACGCCCAAAGACGAGATTGTTCGTCGTGTTAAGAATGCTGCAGAGGTTCTAGGGATCGAGATGCTATTAGATCGCAAGCCGAAACAGCTTTCCGGCGGCCAACGCCAGCGCGTGGCAGTGGGCCGGGCTATCGTTCGCCAACCCAAAGTGTTTCTTTTTGATGAGCCCCTCTCTAACTTGGATGCTAAATTGCGCGTCCAGACACGCTCGGAGCTAAGCAAATTACACAAACGGCTGGCTACAACTTTCATCTACGTGACCCATGATCAGGTAGAAGCTATGACCATGGCCACCCGTATTGCCGTCATCCGGGATGGCATCTTACAACAAGTCGCACCGCCGCAGGAGCTATACGACCATCCGACTAACGTTTTTGTCGCCGGCTTCATTGGCAGCCCTAGCATGAACTTCTTCGACGCCACATTGGTCGAACAAGATGGCAAACTTTTCGTGAGTAGTGATACATTCCGACTGCAGCTGCCTGAAGATCAGGCCAAGATATTCAAAAAATACAAAGGACAGGAAGTCATTTTCGGCATTCGCCCTGAAGATATTCACGCCCGACCGTATTTGCCGTCGGGCGTAGTAAGCGCAGAAATGAAAGGGGAAGTAGACGTCACCGAGTTAATGGGCAACGAAATCTTTCTCTATATGCTGACAGGCAAGAAACCCTTCATTGCTCGGGTTGACCCACGTGTCAGGGTAACGGCGGGAGATGTCGTAGACCTATCGGTTAACATGAAAAACGTCCATTTGTTCGATACGAAAACCGAAAAGGCTCTGAAGTAATACCACAGAGGCGGTCCAGGTAGGGGAGGGGCCAGCCGGTCTCTCCCCTACTGCGCGCTTAGTGGTCGTCTATGAGTTACCTTCCAATTTAGACGTTGAACTTCTAAATCGGAAAAATTGTATCTTCTCAATAACTTGGAGGGCCCCCCAGCCCCCAACTGGGTGAGTAAAGGGACATGACGTTCTATTCACCCCGGAATATTGAGAAGATACGAAAAAATTTAAGTTAACATTTTATCACGCGTTTAGCGAAGGGAAATCAAAGCGCCCATGAGGGAGATTGCTTTCGTCGCTTCGCTCCTCGCAATAACAACTAGCAGGGAACCTATGCCGCCACGTCTTAGCGAACCGGCAGATCAGCAACAGTATTATGCATAAACTATTTGTCCTGCTAATTTTCTGCTGCGCCGATTCGCTAAATTAGTTTTCTTTGTGGCTTCGCGTTAGGCTTTTGGGTGATAGTCTAGTCACCTAAATGGGCGCCACATCATGTACGGTAGATGTCACCGTCTCTTGGAGCATTATGGCGACTGATTCGAAAACAGCAGCGCTCTTGGAAAGTGAACAGGAGAAAAGTCTGGCATTCTCGCTCTCGTCTTCTGGCGAGCGGCAAATTGCTCGCGCTGCCGGGCTGGTCATGGCTTTTTTCCTGGTCAGCAAGGTTGCCGGCGTGCTACGCACGATCATCACCAGTACGCTGTTTGGCACAACTGGCGCCCTCGATGCTTATTTGGCCGCGTTTCGTTTGCCGGACCTTATTTTCCAGTTGGTTGCGGGCGGGGCTTTAGCCTCCGCTTTCATTCCGACTTACAGCACCTATTTAGCCCGTGGTGATCGGGAAAAAGGATGGCAGTTAGCTTCTGCCGTCGCCAATTTACTCCTTGTGGTCGTAGCCGCTGTGGGGTTAGTGGCGGCAATCTTCGCGCTGCCCTTAGTCCAATACGTCATCGCACCCGGTTTCACGCCTGTCCAACAAGCACTGACAGCTTCCCTGCTGCGCTATTTGCTCATTTCGACAGCCATATTCAGCGTCAGTGGTTTAGTTATGGGCATTCTCAATGCCCATCAACATTTCTTTTTGCCAGCATTAGCGCCGGTGCTTTATAACGTGGCCATCATCCTGGCCGCCTGGTTCTGGCACCAACAATATAGCGTAGCGTCCCTCGTCTTCGGCGTTATCATCGGCGCCATCCTGCATTTCGCTATCCAGTTACCCGGTCTCTATCGACTTCATTTCCATTACTACCCCATCCTCTCGTTGCGAGATGCCGCCGTGCGCAAGGTCATGAAGCTGATGGCGCCACGGGTGGCAGGATTAGCCGCTGTGCAATTGACCTTTTTGGTCAATACAATCTTAGCCAGCGATCTGCCGACCGGTAGCTTAGCGGCGCTTAATTACGCTTTCTTACTCATGTTACTGCCGCAAGGTATTTTCGCTCAGGCGGTAGGAACAGCCGCTTTCCCTACTTTTGCCGCGCAGGTGGCGCGCGGGGAAATGGACGCGATGCGACGGGCCTTTCAAAGGACATTGAGCAATGTGCTCTTTTTAACGCTGCCGGCCACAGCTATTCTGTTTGTTTTCCGCTACCCCATCATCCAGGTCTTGCTGCAACATCGTGCTTTCGACGCCCATTCCACTGCCATGACCGCTTATGCGCTGGCATTTTTCTCGCTGGGCTTGTGCGGCCATTCCGCCGTGGAAATCTTGGCGCGCGCTTTCTACGCGATGCACGACACAGCTACACCGGTGGCCATTAGTATCGGTGCCATGGCGTTGACTGTGTTGCTGAGCCTTTGGTTGGTACATCCCATGTTGCAAGGCGGCTTAGCGCTGGCAACCAGCATCGGTGTGCTGCTGGAAATGTCCGTTTCGTTGTTATTTTTGTCACGGCGCTTACACGGCCTCGGCGGGAAAGCGCTGGCGGTTTCGGCCGGGCAGAACGCTTTGGCCGCTCTCCTGATGGGTGTGACGGCCTGGCTGGTGCTGCGTGCTCTGCCGACGCTTTCCCCCTGGTGGTCGGCGACCGTCGGACTGCTGCTATCTTCGCTGCTCTACTTTGGCCTGGCCTATCTGCTAGGCAGCAATGAAGCGCGTTTTTGGTGGCACATAAGTCGAGCTAAGCTATTTCGCCGGGCTGAGAAGTGAACCTGAACTTGTGACTTACCGGCGCCCATGACGCCATGCATTATCCAGAACCACGGTAACGATCCATCTCTGGTCAAATAGAACACGGATTCACGAAAACAAGTCGGAAAGGATTAGCGAAAATCAGCGTTTATCTGCGCCATCTGCGTCCTATTGTTGGGAAGACCAAGTAGTCACGAACAACGTCTAATCAGGCATGATCTGGCAAGTGCATTCGCGATCGTGCCTATGAAACCGTCCTGCGTAAGACATCGACCTCGTATCCCTTGTTTTGCCTGCACGGGTAAATAGACCTAAAATGAGGAGGATTTTATCAGCGGAGATAGTAACTACTCAGCCCTGCGGCGATTGGCAGGCAACCTGCACAGGCAGGTTCAGCAACTATTGGCAGCGATTTCTAATCGCCGGATGCGGTAAGCTGAGCAGTTACCGGAGAAAAAGAGAATCGTGTCTTTGCAACAGTTGAGCCTGTACAATTTTCGCAACTATCGTCGTCTGGAATTTCGTCTTCCTCAAGGAATCATCACGATTCAAGGCGATAACGCACAAGGGAAAACAAATTTACTGGAAGCTATTTTCTATTTAGCAACCACGCGTTCCCCGCGCACAGGCAGTGATACAGAATTAGTACACTGGCTGGCTTGGGAAGAGGAACCCATTCCTTACTGCCGGATCATAGGACATGTGCAACAAGGCAAAGAGGAAGAACGGCTGGAAGTGGTATTGACTAGCCAAAATGGGAAAAACAAAGGACGGCGCACTTTGCGCAAGCAAGTCAGCATCAACCGAGTAAACCGCCGTGCTTTAGATTTAGTGGGTAGAATGCCCACCGTTCTGTTTTATCCCCAGGATATTGCCCTGGTAGACGATGGGCCGGCTATTCGCCGACGCTATTTAGACATCACGCTTTGCCAAATGGAACGCTCTTATTGTCGCACCTTGAGCCACTATAACCGGCTGATCACCCGGCGCAATGCTTTATTGCGTACGCTCCGGGATGAACGGTTTATCGGCGACCAACTTGCCTACTGGAACGAGAAACTAGTGGAATGGGGCACGACGATCATGTGGGAACGCTACCACCTGTTAGATGAACTGGACGGCTTAGCCGGGGAACGACATCGCCAACTGAGTAACGGTGAAGAACGGCTACACTTGATATACCGGCCCAGCGTAGTTCTGTTGGAACGTGATGCGCCAGATGAAGTCCCTTTCCCATCAGCAATGAGCCGCGAGATGTTAGCGGCGGGATTTCGCCGGCAAATAGCACGCTATCAGAACGAAGAAATTGCCGCTGGCATGACCCTCATAGGCCCCCACCGGGACGATTTTTCGTTCAGGGTGCAAGGGCGCGACCTGCGCCTGTATGGCTCACGCGGGCAACAGCGCACCGCTACCTTAGCGCTGAAATTGGCCGAGGTAGAAGCCATGACGCTCCGTTTAGGCGCCATGCCGCTATTGTTGTTAGATGATGTGATGGCCGAATTGGATGCGCACCGCCGGGCGATGGTTTTGGGCAGTCTGGCTGAAGCGGAGCAAGTCATTATTACCACCACCGACTGGTCTGTTTTCCCGGCCAATTCGATAAAAGAAATGACCCGATACAGGGTTGCAGCAGGGCAAATTCTGCTTCTAACATAAGCGAGGAATAATATGACATCAGAGCCTTTGTACGTTACAGTAGATTTAGGTGGTACGCAGATCAGGACAGCGGTCTGCCATGCTAACGGCACCATTTTACAACGCCTGGCCATCAAAACGCGCAGCCAAGAAGGTCGGGCGGCTGTCATTGCCCGGCTGGAAGAGAGTATTCGAACGGTGATGGCGTCTTTCGCCTGGTCGGACGTTGCCAGCATCGGCATTGGCGCGCCGGGGCCGCTGGACCCGCGCCGAGGTATCATCTTCTTAGCCCCCAATCTGCCGGGCTGGAATAACGTACCCTTGCGTGACATCGTCCAGCGCACCTTCCAGAAGCCCACTTATTTAGGCAACGATGCTAACGTAGCCGCATTGGGGGAATGGAAATTCGGAGCCGGGCGCGGCAGTAACGACATGATTTACATCACCGTCAGCACCGGCATCGGCGGCGGCATTATTTGCGGCGGACAGCTACTTTATGGGCATAACGGATTGGCCGGAGAAGTCGGCCACCAGACTATCGTTGAAAACGGGCCCCGCTGCAATTGCGGCAACCGTGGCTGTTTAGAAGCTGTCGCTTCCGGCACCGCCATTAGCAGGGAAGCCCAGGCTTTAGCTCGCACTGGCCACGCACCCTATTTGCTTGCACTGGCACAAGGAAACAGCGAAGCTATCGATGCAGCGTTAGTCAGCAGAGCGGCTATGGAAGGAAATCGCGTCGCCCAACGTTTATTGGCCAGTGCCGGCAACTATTTAGGCATTGCCATCACGAACTTATTGCACTTGTTCAACCCAGAATTAATCGTCCTGGGCGGCAGCGTGACCAAATCCGGCGATTACTTATGGCAGCCTATGTGGGAAACTGTTCGGGAACGCGCCCAGCGTCCTTATTTAGAGGATTTCGATATCGTTCCACCGCAATTGGGCGATGATGTCGGACTGGTCGGTGCACTGGCCCTGGCTCTCGATCCACCTGCTCAACAATCCCCCACATAACGATAAAAACGATGTAACCCGCGGCCCATAGTCATTTTTTCTTTCCCCCTGGCTATGTTATACTGTCTTGGAATGTTGTTTCATTCCTTCAGGACAGTACCTTATCAACAGAATTCGTGGCTACTCAGCTTTCCTAACCAGAAAACGCAACTAAACGCTTGTTTCTCGCAGATCTCTTCTGTTCATCTACGGGCATCTGCGTGAAATCTACATAATCAGCGTTCTTTTCGGCCAGGGCTAAGTCGTCATCGAAATGCTTGTACGTTAGACAAAATTGAACGCGAGGGCTGTAGAGAAGGCCAAGACACAAAGCGAGAATTATGCAATCCTTTGCATCTCAGTCTGGCAGCCACTTTGCGTCGCAGCCTTGTTATTTCCGACTCAACCAAGATCAGGAGCAAATAAACATGCAAATAGGCATCATCGGACTGCCTAATAGTGGCAAAACCACCCTATTCAACGCGTTGACCAGAGGCAAAGCAGAAACAGAGGCCTATGCTTCTGCCCAGATGGAAGTGCACACCGCCATCGTAGCCGTTCACGATCAGCGAGTCGATCGTCTCAGCGCTATGTTCCAGCCCCGACGCACGATTTACGCCACGGTACAATACAATGACATTGCCGGACTGACCTCCAGCGCCGAGGAGAAAGGGATGAGCGGACCGCTGCTCAACCAGATCAGCGCCAACGATGCGCTACTGCACGTGGTGCGTTGCTTCACTAATCCGTCGGCCCCCCACCCCGCCGGCAAAGTCGATCCGGCGCGCGACCTGGCTGCGCTGGAAAGTGAACTTTGGTTCAACGACTACCGCATTTTAGAAGGGCGACAAGAACGGCTACAAAGCCAGGTGCACAAAGGCGGCTCACCGCAGGAGCGGGAACAAGCCGCTAAAGAATTGGCCGTGGTGGAGAAGTTAATAGCCGGCATTGAGAATGAATCCCCGGCCCGCACGCTTACGCTTTCCTATGAGGAAGAAAAACGCATCCGCAGCTTTTCGCTGCTCACCATGAAACCGGAACTGATCGTTTTCAACATCGACGACGAGGGCGAAGATCCAAGCGCCGCACTAACACCGAATTACCCCGACACCACGGGGGTCGCTTTACGGGGCAAGTTAGAAATGGAGCTTGCCCAGATGGAACCGGAAGAAGCAGCATTGTTCATGGACGAATTCGACATCCCCGAGTTAGGATTAGATCGAGTCATTCACCTTTCGTACGAATTACTCGGCTTACAATCATTCTTTACCGTGGGCGAAGACGAAGTTAGAGCGTGGACTGTAAAAAAAGGCGCCACCGCCGTGGAAGCTGCTGCCGCCATCCACACCGATTTAGGGCGCGGTTTTATCCGTGCTGAAGTGATCCATTACAACGATCTCATTGCAGCCGGTTCCATGGCACAAGCCCGCAAAGCAGGTCTATTACGGCTAGAAGGGCGAGATTATCCTGTGCAGGACGGCGACATTGTCCACATTCGCTTCAATGTTTAAAGCCAGCCAGCCTCGGTACCGCCAACGGATTATGCGTCACATCGTGGCATCATGGCTGGCGCTAATTTTCCTTTTAGGCACAGGTTTTCTGATTTTCGGGTCACCATATAGCCAGGCCGCATCGTCATGGCTGCCGTTTGCCTGCATCAACGACCGTTACGAGCCTAACAATGACCCGGCACACGCCACAGAGCTGCCCGACGGTCATTACGAAAATCTGCAAATCTGTGCGGGCGACCAGGATTGGTTTGCTGTGGACCTACCGGCTAACAGTTTCCTCGACGCCCAAACCACATTTAGCCGGGCTAGCGGCGACTTAGATATGTATCTTATCGACGCCAGTGGTCAGAGAACCTTGGCTTCCGGCAAACGCATCGTGGACGGCGAAACGATCCATTACGCCAGCCAACGGTCACAACGCGCCTATGTGGTGGTCAATGGCTTCAATGGAGCTATCAACCGCTACACCTTGACAATCAACCGCTGCGTGGACGATCCTTACGAAGAGAATGACGTGCCCAATCAGGCTAAGCGCATCTCGCCGGGACATTACGATCTGCATTTGTGCCAGGATAGCGAGCACCCGGACCAGGATTGGTTCGCTGTGGACCTGCCGGCCAACAGCGCCTTAGTCGTGGACTTGACCTTCAGCAACGCCAACGGCGACTTGGATCTCTATCTTACCAATGGCAACGGCAGTCGCACTTTCAGCAGCGGCAGTACCCCTACGGACAACGAACACGCCGCGGTGGTGATCAAAACGGCGCAACGCGTGCTCATCAACGTCGACGGCTATCACGGCGCTTCCAACGCTTATGGGATGGACGTCGCGGTGACGAACCTGGGCGTTTGCCAGCCGGATGCCGCCGAGCCTAACAACAACATCGCCTCGGCCTACAATCTAACGCCGGGCACCATAGCCGATCTCACCCTTTGCCCGGACGATACCGACTATTTCAGCGTTACGCTCCCCGCCGGCGCCCGCATGACGGGTGACATCACATTCCGCAACGATTTCGGTGACATAGACCTTTTCCTACTGGACGATACAGGCCATGTTTTAGCCGCCAGCCGCGGTATTATGACCGACAGGGAAGCCATTACCTACACGACCTCCCTCAGCGCAAACTATTTTTGGCAAGTCGTGGGTGACCTGGAGGTCGGCAACCCGTACACGCTAACCTACTCCCTGGCTACGGCGACGCCAACCCCCACGGTTACACCGACGCCTACAGCAACAGGAACAGCCACAGCCACACCAACAGCCACGGCAACAGCAACACCCACAGTTACGGTCACGCCCATGACAACACCTACGGCATCGCCAACGCCCACATTTACTATCTATTTGCCACTACTGACTAATGTGGGCGGCAACTAAATAGGCCCGAACCCGTCTTTTACAGCGGAAATCAAACAAGACCACGCCGAGAAAAAGGATAACACGAGACCATGGCCCAACTTTTCGAAACAATAAAGAGAATAAGTGGACTGGCCCATAAGAAAAATAGTCGCCAGACGCACAAATTTAGCACTTTTGGCGGCGTGTTCACGCCCACACTTTTGACAATTTTAGGCGCTGTGATGTATTTGCGCACCGGTTGGGTTGTGGGCAACGCGGGATTAGGCGGTGCACTGCTTATCATTATCCTGGCTAACGCCATTACCATTAGCACCGGCTTGTCTATTTCCTCAGTTGCCACGAACATTCGCGTCCAAGCCGGGGGCGCTTTTTCCATTATTTCCCAGTCCTTAGGCTTGGAAGTCGGCGGCAGTGTCAGCGTCCCCTTCTACTTTGCCCAATCTGTGGCGGTTGCCTTCTACATTTTCGCTTTTAGCGAAGGCTGGCAACGTATTTTCCCCCAACACCCACAACTATTAGTCGTCCTGGCCAGTTTCGCGGTAGCCTTCATCATAGCTTTAATCAGCGCCGACTTAGCTGTTCGCATTCAATACGTCATTCTGACTATTATTTTCGTCTCCCTTTTTGCCATCTTCTTGGCCGCGTTTACCGTATTCGGCGGCACAGGTTTCACAGAAAACCCACAACTATGGGGTAGCTTTCAAGACGGCAATTTTTGGTATGTTTTCGCGGTGTTTTTCCCGGCCGTGACTGGCATTTTAGCCGGCGTCAACATGTCGGGCGACCTGAAAGATCCTCGTGAGAGCATTCCGAAAGGGATGTTGAGCGCTATTGCAGTGAGTATCCTTGTTTATGCCGGATTAGCATTCTGGCTTTCCCGGGTTGCCACACCCCACGAGCTTTTGACTAATATGACCATCGTCGTGGATAAATCCCTTTCCCCGCCCATCGTGCTGGCGGGCATTTTAGCGGCAACCTTCTCTTCTGCCCTCACATCTTTAGTCGGAGCGCCGCGGGTGTTGCAAGCGATTGCTGCCCACGGCGTGCTGCCCAACGGCAAAGCATTCGCCCGAGAAACGAACTCCGGCGAACCGCGGCCAGCAATGTACATCACCGGCGGCATTGCGCTCGTCTCCCTCGCATTTGGCCTGCTAAGCGGGGGACTCAACGCCATTGCGCCATTGATGACCATGTTTTTCCTCATCACGTACGCCGTACTCAATGGCGTCGTACTCCTGGAACAATCGTTACAGTTAGTCAGCTTCCGCCCGCTCTTCCGTGTACCCAGGATCGTTCCCTCCATCGGCTTAGTGGGATCATTGTTCGTTATGTTCCTCATCAACCCGGCTTTCAGCTTAGTAGCGTTAGTGATCATCGTCGTGATCTATGCGTATCTCTCCCGGCGTCGGCTCAGTGCACCCTGGAGCGATGTGCGCAGCGGTCTTTTCGTGACTGTGGCAGAATGGGCAGCCCAACAAGTCAGCAAGCTGCCCACATCCCAGGAACGGGCCTGGAGCGCCAACCTTCTAGTGCCTGCCCAATCCACCGAAGCGGTCTTAGGTAGCTATCGATTCATCAAGACATTGACTTTCCCGCGCGGATCGGTGCGTCTCGTGGGACTTTACCCACCCGGGCAACAGAATCAAGTAGCAGGTTTAGTCACTATGTCCAAAGATTTTTCCAGAGATAATGTTTTCTCATGGGTAACCTTGCTGGAAACTGAGGATTTCACCAAAGGGCTACAAATCAGCATTGACGTTTTGCACAGTGTCTTCTTCCGGCCTAACATTATCTTCTTGCCCGTGGTTACTGGCGTCGAAGAAAGTACATTACAAGCAATCTTAGCCCGTGCGCAAGCCAACGAGATGGGCGCTATTCTTTTCGCTCCGCATCCCGTCATTCATTTGGGCCGGGAGCACACCATCAACGTTTGGATCAGGGAACAAAGCCCAAACTGGGAAGTTGGACTGCGACTTTCTAACTTAGACCTAGCTTTGTTGCTGGCGTACAAAGTCAAAAACAACTGGAACGGTCACATCAACCTTATTACCATCGTATCCGATCCGGCCGAGAAAGAAAACGGGGAGAACTTCTTGGCTCAGCTTATTCGCTTAGGACGCATGCCCAAACACACCAGCGCCATCGTGAAAGTCGGGACACTGCCCAACTTTCTGCCCCAAGCGCCATTAGCAGACCTAAACATTTTCGGCCTGCAGAAACAGGTCGATACTGATTTTATCGACCGCATGGTTACGGTAACTAATGCTCCATGTATTTTCGTGCGCGATTCCGGCACAGAAAGTGCATTGGCTTGAGCCCCATA
The DNA here is from genome assembly GCA_015486845.1 of Anaerolineae bacterium. Taxonomy (GTDB): domain Bacteria; phylum Chloroflexota; class Anaerolineae; order JAADDB01; family JAADDB01; genus WFQU01. Next base: position 49,915 of record WFQU01000020.1, read on the forward strand.
GATCCTTATCAGCCCGCGTTTGATTTTTCCCGCCAAACAAATAGACCGCTGGCGGCTAAACTACCGGCTAAAAACAGATCTATCCCTTGCAAATGGCCTTGTGGCACCGAGCAATGATTATCACCGATCAAAAACCAATGTGACGTCGGTTTCTTACCGTGCGTGGATAGCCAGATTTCCAAACATTCGCCATTTTGCACCGCGCGTGAAAGCTGGACCTCAAATGTACCATCTGGTTGCACTCGCCCCATGCCTAACAATTTTCCTTCCCAAGGGAAGTGGCCAGTAACAACAGGCCCCAGCTCGGAACCAATACTCACGACAGCCACCCAGGCGCCAGCGCCATCAGCACCAACTTTACCGCGTATGGTCTCACTATTGACCGATGGCCATTGGAAAACAGATGTTCGCTTATATGATTTAGTCCTGACAATAATGATTCCGCCTATCAGGACAGCGATTATCAGAACGACGACGACAACAACAATGTGCCATGACTTCTTCATTTCCATTATCTTCCGAAACTCCTTACAAACAAGCTTAGGCGAATAGTCGAGCAACCTACGCACCGCTCATTCTATCATAACTCGGCAAGATGCACATGTCACACGTCATAACAATAATTAAGCATTTCGAACTAAAGTGAGCGTGACGCCTGCTAACCATCGTCCAAATAATGGGTCACCGTTGGATCGCGAGGACAGGTTTCGCAACTGTGGCCGCTATTTCCAATCGCCGGACGGAGTAGACCGAGCCGTTACGCTTACTTGTGAAAATAAGCTTTCATTATTTCTCGAGCCACGGGGACAGCCACTGAGGAGCCTTCACCCCCCCCATAAACAAAAACTACGAGGGCCAACTGGGGGTCATTATACGGCGCGAAGGCAGTGAACCAGGCGTGCGAGGGTAAATTTCCTTCCGCGTCGCGATCGACACGACCGTCGCCGTTCAAATCCACAGCGAACTCGGCTGTCCCCGTCTTGCCGGCAATGGCAAGGCCGGGAATGCGCATATTCAGCGCTGTACCGCGAGGCCAGTTGACTGCTCCGTACATCCCTTCGCGCACTAACTGTAGATATTTTTGTTTGATGGGCAACTGACGGATAATTTTAGGCTGAAAATCACGGATGACCTTGCCCTCGGCATCCCGCACTTGATACACCAACTGAGGCCGCCACAATTTTCCACCATCGGCCACAGCAACGGTCGCGTTCAACATCTGGAGTGGTGTTACCTCCAGAAAGCCCTGGCCAATGCTCATATTATAGGTGTCGCCTGTCACCCAGCTCTCAGCATAGTTCAGCCGTTTCCAAGTGGGCGATGGCACCAAGCCGCTGCTTTCCCCGGGAAAATCGATACCGGTCCGGGCGCCAAATCCGAACAGTTTAGCGTATTTGTCCAGCCGGTCTATGCCAAGTCCTTTGTAATCCTGGTAGCCACCACCCACTTTGTAAAAAAAGGTGTCACAGGAAACAGAGAGCGCCTGGGCGACGTTAAGGTAGCCATGATCTGTGTTGTACTTGTAAATCCAGTCATAGAAAATCTGTGCTTTAGTCATGTCGTTGGGAAAATACTTGTTGGGAATGACTAAAATAGCTTCGCCTTTCATACGTGTGTCCGGCTGCAACGTGCCTGCTTGCAAGGCTCCGGATGCTGGCACAATTTTGAAGACCGAGCCGGGCGGGTAAATACCGGAAATAGCTTTATTCACCAGGGGATGCCACTGGTTTTGTAGCAGCTCATTGTATCGCTTCGCCGAGATACCTCCTGCGAACCAGTTGTTGTCAAAAGAAGGCAAACTTACCATGGCCAATATAGCGCCGTTCTTCGGGTTCATGGCAATGACAACGCCGCTGGAAGCGTGGACCTTGGCCATTTCTTCTTGTAAGGCGCGGGTGGCAATCCCTTGCAGATTCATGTCTAACGTGAGGACAAGGCTGTTGCCGGGGGTCGCTTTGTGATAGACGCCTAATGTGCGTCGTTCCCGACCAAACACATCCACTTCCACATATTTTGCCCCGGGATGACCACGCAGAACATCTTCGTAAGTTGCCTCTAAGCCAGCTACGCCAATGCGATCGTTGGGACTGTATCCTTGTTTTCGGTAGCTCTGCCAGCGGTTCGCTGGGATAGCCCCCATATAGCCAATGAGCGGTGCCGTCAAAGCGCCGGTGGGGTATTCGCGCACTGCGATTGGCCGAACATGCACACCTGGGAAATTCAAATTGCGCTCGCTGAGGAGAAAAGCGACATTTTGCGGCACACCGTCCGCCACGACAATCGGCTGAGAGGCAGCACCCAGCAGTTGCGTGCTGGCTCTCGCGTAGAGCGCCTCCGGCGTGGCAAAATGGAGGTACATAGCACTGGTTGTTTGCGTTGCGTCCCGTTTTGTCCGCGCCAGGGATGCTTCCAATAGTACGAAAAGACGTTTCAATGCTGCTTTGGCTTCGTCCGGTTGGCCAGGCAAATCGGCCGGAATGATTGTCACCTGAAACCGGGGGCGATTGTGGACTAATATTGTGCCGTTACGGTCGTACATAATCCCGCGCATAGCGGGAATAACGACGTCGCGTAGACGATTCTCTTTTGCCAAATTCCGGTAAGTCGCACCTTGCACGATTTGCAACTGGTATAAGCGCCCCAATACCACTAAAAGAAATAGAACTGTTGCCAATTGCAACAACCGTAAGCGTCCGATAGTTGCAAAATCTTTCTCTTTTTTCACGCCATCATCCCCATTGCAAAGATTGTTGGCTGGTTAAATATTCTAAGATGCGCAAGACAAAGAAAAGCGGCCACATCAAGACAGCATTATAAAGCGCCGAGAGTAAAATAACGAGTAATAGGGAGCTGATGCTGCCAACGCTGCCTCCGGTTACTAAGCGACCTAAAATAAAAAGAAGGTACTCTAACCAGGTTAACAAGAAAACCCAACCGCTGGCTAATAGCGAACGGCCATGAAACATGGTGTGTCGAGAGCGTCCTGCTATCAGGGCAATGGCGGCATAGATCAAGGCACTACTACCCAGCGGGCGGTGTGCGACAAGGTCTATGGCTAATCCGGCCACAATGCCCCACAAAGCACCTCGCTGACTGCCCTGCAGAAGCGCTATCCCTACCACTAACGGCAAAAACAGGTCAGGAATAACGCCGTGTATTCGGAAGAAGGGCATAACACTCACTTGCCAAAGTGCTAAAGCGAACCAGATCACGATGGCTAAATACGGATAGAAGTTAAAGCGGTGGGATTCATTCATGGCTGTGCAATCTTATCCGTTCCTTTGGCATGATCACTGGGGGGAAAATTCGTAATGACCAGTACTTGTTCCAGCCGTTGGAAATCAACAGTGGGACGGATTACGGCTTCCTGATACATGCCGTAATCTTTTCGCTGGACGGAAGACACCTGTCCGATGACGAGCCCCGACGGAAAACTGCCGCCGATGCCAGAAGTGAGAACGATATCCCCGGTGCGAATTGTTGCATCTTGGGGCACAAAAGTCATGAGGGGCGCTTCGAGGCCCCGGCCACGCACCAACCCCGGGGCGCGACTCTCTTGCACTTTAGCATCTACAGCGCTGGAAGGATCAATCAGCAAAAGCACTTCGCTTGTTCTGGCATGGACTCGCAAAATCCGGCCGACTAAACCCTCAGCCGCAATGACCGGCATCTCTTTGCGAATGCCCTGCTTGGCGCCGATGTCGATGGTCACGACGTGCGCGATATTATCCGGCTGAAAACCAATGATTCTGCCTGTGACGGTTGCTCCCCGGAAACTATAAAGCGGGTTCTCGCGGCTGAACTGCAATAAAGCACGCAATTGCCTGTTTTCTGTTTCGACCTCCGTGAGTTTCACCTGCTTGATTACCAGGTCGTTCAACTGTCGATGCAAAGCGCTATTTTCTTCTTGCAAGCGACGTACATCACGCGTTTGGGCAAAAAAACGATGCACGGTTTCGCCTTGCTCTCGCAACCAGATGTCGGGTGAAGTAAACAAGACATCTCCCCATTGAAACACGGCTTGTCCTGCACTACTTTGGCTTAAAGCCAAAAGGACAACCATCAAAGTGAGTAGTCCGAAGAGCCAGGCTGACTCTTTACGTTTTGAATTCACTGGCTAACCATTCATGTATCTCGACTGCCTATATAAACCGCGAGGCAGTAATTTCACTGACTATGCTCGCGCTGACTTGTCCAATCTTTTTGAGCTGGGAATGACATGCTTGGAGAGCAACTCGGACCGTGACGAGGTATTTAATGAATTGTACTGCCTCGCTGCATGCCGGTCAACGACTTGCTGAGCACATCAAAATGTTCCAGTACCATGCTGGCACCGCGGGCAACACAGGTCAATGGATCTTCCGCAACGTGTACGTCAATGCGCGTTTCTTCCGCTAAACGCTGCGCCAGGCCGGCTAATTGGGCGCCGCCGCCGGCTAACATGATACCTGTTTCCATTAAGTCAGAAATAAGCTCGGGCGGTGTGCTATCAATGGTATCCTTGACTGCATCCACGATACTATTTATAACGCCACTCAAAGCCTCACGAACTTCCACTGAGCTCACGTCGATGCTTTCCGGCAGGCCGGTAATGAGATTGCGGCCGCGTAACGCATACAACTTTTCCTCCGGAAGCGGGAAGGCTGAACCAATGCTAATTTTCGTGCGTTCCGCCATTTGTTCGCCGATAAAAAGGTTATATTTCTGGCGGGCGTACTCCATAATGGCCTGATCCATTTTATCACCAGCCACGCGTAATGAAGTCGCTGCGACAATACTACCCAAGACAATAACGGCGATTTCGGTGGTGCCGCCGCCAATATCGACAACCATAGAGCCTCGCGATTCCGATACCGGCAAGCCAGAGCCGATTGCTGCCGCCATAGGTTCCTCGATCAGAAAGACCCTGCGGGCGCCGGCGCTGAGCGACGCTTCATAAACAGCCCGTTTCTCCACTTCTGTCACACCGCTGGGTATGCCAATTACAATTCGCGGCCGCGGCATACTAAAAGGCAACGACTCATGGGCCTTATTGATGAAATAGTGCAACATTTTCTCCGTAATATCGAAATCCGAAATAACCCCATCGCGCAGGGGCCGGACGGCCATGATATTGGAAGGAGTGCGTCCTAACATCTCTTTTGCATCACTTCCGACAGCCAACACCAGGCCCTTTTTATGCTTATCGATGGCAACAACGGACGGCTCGTTGATAATAATGCCACGGTTGCGCACGGCGACAATCGTATTAGCCGTACCCAAATCGATGGCAATATCCTGAGAGAACAAACCAAGTACAAAATTTAACGGGTTGAACACGTTGAATAAATATCTCCTCTCGCTACATTAGGCGGGTACCCCACAAAAACCAATTTCACATTATACCACAGACGCCAAGAAACGGTGAATTGTTTCCATTCTGCCCCCATCGCAGTCTGTAGTGAACAGCTTATCTTGCTAACAACACGCTATCCGCTTACAATGAAGGCGAAACGAAGCCTACTTAGCGACTGCATATCGAGGTGAAACTATGAAATATCTCGTCATTATTGGTTCTGCTATCGTATTGCCGCTTTTTCTCATTGTTAGTAACACGCGGCTGCTTATGACACCCGCTTTTGTCGCCCACGAATATCACAGATACGGATTCCCGCCAGCAGAAGTCAGCGCGGTACAACAAGAACGCCAACCATTAGCCAATGTAGCGTTACTTTCCATTACGGCACCGGGCGGGTTGGATGCATTGCGCATAGCCAGCTTTGCCGATGGTGCACGCGCTTTTGATCAGCGCGAAGTCAGCCACATGGCGGACGTACGGGCTTTGGTACAAAGGCTGTTTCAACTTTGGTGGCTCATCCTAATTTTTGGCGGCGGCACAGTCATTTGGCTATGGCGACGGCGGGAAAAACTCGTTTTGGCCAATGCGCTCTTGGCCGGCGGTCTGGCGACGCTCTGCTTCTTGGCCATTACAACCGTGATCGCTATAGTGGCGTTCGAGCCATTTTTCATCGCCTTTCACCACCTTTTCTTCAAGGGCAACAGCTGGCTTTTTCCGGAAACATCCACGCTGATCCAGCTTTTCCCGCTGCCGTTCTGGTCAGATGCCACCTTGCTATTAGGCCTGGCGACTATTGTGGAGGGCGCTATCACCCTGGTGGTCGGTTTTATGTGGCACCACCGTTTAGTCACTCTCGGTCGTTGACCTGGACGCAGAGTATGGAAAGCTATGGCGATCGCGCCTCACGCCCCGGCCAAACGGCGTAAGGCCACGGCCAGGACCTCCACGGCACGCAGATATTCCGCCACCTCCACGTGTTCTTGCGGCGTGTGATCCAGCCGTGAATCACCGGGGCCATAGGCTAAAATAGGCACGCCCCATGCCGGGCCCACCACATTCATGTCACTGGTTCCCGTTTTCACCTTGAATCCTGGCTTACCTCCTTGTTGACGGATAGCGGCCAGAAAAGCTCGCACCAAAGGCGTGTTTTTGGGGCCGCGGTACGCTGCCTCATAACCGTAAGAATGCACCGTACCATTACAATCCTCTGCTAAGGTTGCCAAACGCGCCTGGAGCCAATGAATATCCAGACCCACCGGCAGCCGCAATCCCACTTTCGCATCCACCCAATCGCGTAAGCCGTCACTATCGGTGTGCAATGTGCGCAGCGAGGGCAAGATTTGTGCGAAAGCGCCTTCTTCTCGGGTATTGAATGTTTCTGCCAGCGTCTTAACACCGATCCACCAGCGAACAGCCGCATCGCCAATGCCGACGGCATTTTCACCGGCAGTGTGCCCCATCGTCGCTTCAGCATGGAAATCGACCAAAAGGCGGCCTTTGTAACCCAGGGTCAACCGGTTCCAACTGCTGGGCTCGCCGATCACGCAAGCGTCAAGCCTACCCTCGGCGAGAAAGCGATCACGAATAAAACGGGCCCCTTTAGAGGTGGCAGATTCTTCTTCCACTGCGCCAACCACGACAAAGCGCCAACCGGGCAATGCACCCACACGAGCGGTACCGGCAATAAACGTGCAAAGCGGCCCCTTTGCATCCACACTGCCCCGTCCGTATAGTTGGCCGTTCTCTATACGAACCGGAGGCTGCCCCGGCACTGTGTCCATGTGCCCCAGCATCACCAACGTGTGCTCGGCGTTAACGGGCCCTATTTCGCCCACTGCGTTGCCTGCTCTATCGACATAGGCCCGGCTATAGCCCAATGCCCGCATCTGGTCCACCAAAAATTCGCCCACTGCCGCTTCCCGGCCGGAAAAAGAGGGAATGGCTACAGCTTGTCGCAACAGTTCTACCGCATCTATGGATTGATTCATAGTTTCCTTTCCGGTTAAACACTCAATACCGCCCGCAAAGCGGCAATGACCTGATCGATTTGTTCGTAGGTGATGACCAAAGGGGGCAGCAGCCGGATGACATTGCCTCCGGCTGGCAAGGTCAAGACCCGATGCTCCAACATAAGCTGTTGTAAATAAGGTGTACTGCGCCGGGTCAATTCGATCCCGATCATCAGTCCCAAGCCGCGTACTTGCCGCACCACGGGGCTGGAGAAATGCTGCAACGCAGATAACAAGTAGGCGCCCTTTTCCGCCGCTTGCCGGGGCAAATCCTCTTCCGTCAACACGTCCAAGGTAGCGATCGCCGCGGCGGCGGCCAGCGGATTGCCACCGAACGTCGAGCCGTGAACGCCGGGGCGCACTTTCTCCGCTACAGAGGCCCGCATCAATGTTGCTCCCATGGGCACCCCGCCGGCGATGCCCTTAGCTATCGTCATAATATCAGGATGCAAACCGAAATGCTCCACTGCGAAAAGTTTGCCGGTGCGTCCAAAACCGGTTTGTACTTCATCCATAATCAAGAGCGCACCGGTCTGGTCACAAAGTGCCCGCGCGCCGGCCAAATAATCCCCTTGTGCGGGATGCACGCCCCCTTCACCCTGCACCACCTCCAACAAAACGGCTGCAGTCTGCTCCCCGACGGCTGCCTGCAACGGCGCTAATCTGTTAAACGGCACGTGGCTAAATCCGGGGACCAACGGCTCAAAAGGTCGCCGGTATTTCTTGTTCCAAGTAGCCGAAAGCGCACCGAAAGTCCGGCCGTGGAAGCCACGCATGGTGGCCACGATTTTCGTGCGTCCCGTCGCCAACCGGGCGAATTTAAGCGCCGCTTCCACGGCCTCGGCACCGGAATTGGAAAAGAAGACATGCTGTAAGCCGGACGGTGCTACGGCCACCAAGCGTTGTAAATAACGGGCTCGCACGTCGTTAGGAAATGTTGCTGGGCAAACAACTAAGCGGCTGGCTTGATCGCTAATCGCTTTAGCAATGCGTGGGTGGGCGTGACCAACGACAGCCACACCATGGCCACCAACACAATCGATATAAGTCCGCCCTTCTTGATCCCACAAAGTTGCACCTTGACCCCGCACAATCACAAAAGGACGCAAACTATAAGCGTGGCTACCGTATGCCTGTTCAATTTGTATGGCGTCGAATGACATTTACCTTCTCCTCCGAAAACAAAAATGGGACGCAGATCAACGCAGTCTGCGCACACAGATAAAAAACAATGGTCAAAAAATTAGTAACAGATTCTCCCCTGAAAATAGCTCCTATTGCGCCGGAGTAGAGGCTTTAGCCGGCGATAGACCCACCAGCCCATCTAAAGGCTGCCTCGCCCGGCGATTAGAAATCGCTGCTACAACTTCGAAACCTGCCTGCGCAGGTTGCATGCTAATCACCGTAGGGCGATTTGGCAGATGTTGCCGTGACTTTTAGTCGCTGGGCCATCAGCCGTCATCAACTGGCTCCATTCCTATCCATGTAGCATGACTTCTCGAGCCTGCGACCTGCAATAAAGTATAACACAAAATGGCCTACATGCGATAGGGATGACAATGCTTTGCTATGTTTGCATGATGGTTTGCATTTTCCTCGCGGCATGCGTTAAACTATATGGTGATAATCTGTTGCAGGCAATCATGAAGGAGGCGCAGCGTGGGAAACCAATTACAGTCCAGTGCCCAAAAGGTACAAAGCGCTTTGCAAGCGTTAGGCTTTCCGTTTTCGGTCGTCGAGCTATCTGCCTCGACACGCACGGCCAGCGAGGCTGCCAGTGCGGTGGGGTGCGGGGTGGCTCAGATCGCCAAGTCGCTGGTTTTTCGCGGCAAACACAGTCATAAGCCGGTTTTGGTCATCGTTAGTGGTGTCAATAGAGTAGACGAAAAAAAGTTGCGCCAGTTGATTGGCGAGCCGGTAGGCAAAGCAAAAGCCGATTTCGTGCGGGAACAAACGGGCTTTGCCATTGGCGGTGTGCCGCCGGCGGGCCACGTCCGGCCGATAGAAACCTGGATCGACGAGGATTTGTTGGCGCAAGAGGAAATTTGGGCGGCAGCAGGAACACCACATGCCCTCTTTTCTTTGTCTCCGGCTGATTTGTTGCGTTTGACCGACGGCACGGTGGTGGATATCAAGGAAGAACAGTGACTCCTTAGCCGTTCTAACCACAACCGCAAGATGCTGATTGTTGTTAGTCTTTTCTTGATTTATCTGCGTGTAGTTTGCGTTCTATTGGACCAAGGCTGAACAGTTACGAAGAGCATAACATTGCCATTTGAGGGAGTACCTTACATGTCATTCGCCATTGAATTGTTCTTCGACGAGACTTTGACGGTTGCCGTGCGTCAGATATGGAAAGCTCTGGCCGATGCTGGCGTGAGTTCCCAAATGTTAGACGGCGGCTATCGCCCCCATATTTCTTTGGGTATCTGTGACGAATTAGATGTCGAAAGCTCCGCCATGGCAATATCGGCCCCGGCGATGCCGCTTTTGCCTGTAACGCTTTCATACTTTGGCATCTTTCACCGCCGGCCGGGAGTAATCTTTCTCGGCGGAACAGCCACACGTGCTTTGTTGGCGCAGCATGCGCTGTTACAAGCACGATGCCACAATGTTGCTAAAGGATGTTGGCCGGAATACGAAGTGGACGTCTGGGTTCCACATTGCACGTTGGCCGCTGATCTGCAAGCGGCACAAGTTGAGCAAGCAGTGCGCGTTTGCCGGCAAGCTGTTTTACCGCTGCACGGCTATTTTCAGGCTATTGGCATTTCGGAAGTCTCGTTGACCAGTCATCGCCTACTTCATTTGTTCCCATTAGATTCCGCCACCGCGGTCGAACCGGACTGAACACGTGGTCTGGCGACGTTGCGATAAATTTTAATGTCTGCGTATGAGATAGGTGTTCACCATCGCCTATCTCGTACGTAGATTGGAAATTGCTGCCGCAGTGGTAAAACCTGCCTGCGTAGGCTGTGGCTCAGTCGCTGCAGGATGATTTTACAGATGCTGCCGTTTTGTCACGCCCAGCGCACGAGCCCCAATTCGAACGGATTGGCCAGAGCCGGATGTTTGGGCGTGGCACGCACACCGTAAACGTAATGCCCATTTTGCGATGTCTGAAAAGCACCCCGATACACAAAAGTGCCATCTTCTTGCACTTTTTGTTGTGCCATCTCTATCGCCGTGACAGGGCCTTCCTGCCCATTACGGCGAATAACAACTAACTCGACGGCGATTTCTTCCGGCTTGATGGTGCCGGGGAAAAGATAGGCAGCGACTTCGATCGCCTTTCCTACCGTCCAATGTCCATCTTGGGGGCCTTCGGCGCGCAAGCTGATAGTCGGCCAAAGTTGGCGCATCCGGGCTTTCCACGCGGCCAGCGCTTTACCTAACTGGTAATGGCTCCCGCTCAGTCGTACTTGTTGTTCTGCGGCCGGGAAATAGTAACGATTGAAGTACTCTTTGACCATGCGCCGGGTGTTGAATTGCGGCGCAATGGACTGTATACTGGCCTTCATGCGCTGTACCCATTGGACCGGCACGCCATTTTCATCGCGAGCGAAGAAAAGCGGTATGATGCCGCGTTCCAATTGGGCGTAAAGCGATAGTGCATCCGCTTCATCTTGCGTTGTTTCGTCTTTGTAGGTTCGCTCCTCGCCGATAGCCCAGCCATTAGTGCCGTTATAGCCTTCTGGCCACCAGCCGTCTAAGACGCTAAAATTAAGGACGCCGTTGAGGCCTGCTTTTTGCCCGCTGGTACCGCTGGCTTCCAGAGGGCGCCGCGGGTTATTCAGCCAGACGTCCACGCCTTGCACCAAATGCCGGGCGATGTTGATATCGTAGTTTTCCACAAAAAGCACTTTGCCCTGGAAGGCCGGCTGTTGGGCTAACTGGTATATCTGTTGGATCAATGCTTTTCCCGGCTCGTCGGCGGGATGTGCTTTGCCGGCGAAAACGATTTGTACCGGATGTTCGGGATCGGAAAGGATACGCTTGATGCGTTCCATATCGCGGAAAATGAGCATTGCTCGTTTATATGTTGCGTAACGGCGAGCAAAGCCAATGGTCAACGCTTCTGGATCCAACAATGTCACGGATGCATTGATCTGTTGCACGGTCTCACCATGTCGTAGTCGTTGTTGTTGGATGCGCTGGCGTAACAATTTGATCAGGGCCTTTTTGTCGGCTTGGTGAACTTCCCATAAAGCCTGATCTTCGATTCTATCCGTCACATTCCAAAAGGCGGGATTGTCCTGGTCGTCCTGCCATTGCGGTGCGCTTTTTTCTTCTATCAGTGCGGATAACCTTGGGGAAAGCCAGCTTTCCAAATGCACGCCATTGGTCACAGCACTGATGGGCACTTCAGCCAAGGGTAAACCCGGCCACAAATCGCTCCACATTCGGCGGGAAACAGCACCATGTAATTGGCTCACGCCGTTATGCAAACAGGAGAGCCGTATCGCCAGCACGGTCATGCTGAATTGCATGCCCCAAGGTGTGTTCCAGCGTCCTAAATCCAGAAATGACTCTCGCGTCAATCCCAATTCACCCCAATAAAAGCTGAAATATTTGTCCATGAGTTCAAAGCTAAAAGCATCGTTACCGGCCGCTACCGGCGTGTGTGTGGTGAATAGATTAGACGCTTTGGTTAGTTCCACGCTCTCGTCGAAAGTCAATGCGTCATTGACCATGAATTGGCGGATCCGTTCTAAGCCGAGGAAAGCGGCGTGGCCCTCATTCATGTGGTAAACGGCCGGCCGAATACCCAATGCGTTGAGCGCCCGTACACCACCAATACCTAAGACGATTTCTTGAGCAATGCGAATTTCTTTGTCGCCGCCATAAAGCCGCGCTGAAAGGTCTCGATCTTGCTGGGCATTTTGCGACACATCCGTATCCATCAAATAAAGATTGATGCGACCAACCCGAATTTCCCAAACACGAGCATAAACGATGCGTCCCGGCAATTTGACATTGACGATGATATCGTTGCCATCTGTATCTTTAGCCGGTAGGGCCGGCACTTCGGAAAAATCTAATTTCTCGTATTCTGCTTCTTGATAACCATCATGGTTGATTTTCTGCGTGAAATAGCCTTGTGGATAAAGGAAGCCTATCCCAACGAAAGGCAGCCCCAAATCGCTGGCTGCTTTACAATGATCGCCGGAGAGAATGCCCAAACCGCCAGAGTAGATGGGTAGCACTTCGTGTAAGCCGAACTCAGCCGAAAAATAGGCGATGGGGCCATCCTGGTAATCGGCGTGGTTTTGTCGGAACCAGGTGTCTTTTTGTCCCATGTAAGCATCGAACTGGCGCAAGACTTCTTTGTATTGGACTAAGAAAGTCTGGTCTTGTGCCGCTTCGTCCAGCCGGGCTTGCGGGACTTCCCGTAGCAGTTTAATCGGATTGTGGTTCGTGGCTTCCCATATTTCTGCCGATAATGTTTTATAAAGTGCTTGTGCGTCGTCGTGCCACGCCCACCACAGGTTATTGGCCAGCGCTTCCAAGCGACTGATGGACGCCGGCAAGGTGGGAAATACGGAAAATTGTCCTAAGATATTCATGCGACTACCTTTCTTTTCTATATGTATTACCGGCATTGCAGCCGCTGGCAAAGATCGGCTAACCGCTCCCAATCCGGGTGGTTCTCGAGTAATTCGGCTAAATCGGCTGTGTGCTCGGCAAAATCGTTGCCGCCGACATCATCATGGCGGGTCATTGCGTAGAGGTCTATTGCCGCTTGCTGCTCCCCATCCAGCCAGTGCAATAATGCCCGGCCGTAACGGGCGCGAATAAATTGCGGTTTGTACCGCAACGCCTGGTCCAAGTGGCTTCGGGCTGCATCAACCTGGCCATCCAGTAATTCCAGGTAAGCGAGGCTGTTCAGTAAAGTCGAGTTTTCCGGATCCGCGAGGGCTGCGCGGCGCATTTCTGCCAGCGCTTCGGGGAAAGCGTCGTGCAGATAATTAATGTAGCCCAGTAATACGTGTGCTTGCGGGTTATTCGCATCCAAAGTCAAAGCATGGCGCAATGTCTTTTCTGCGTTGAGCAGATCGTGGCTACTGAAATAGAAAGCGCCCCAATCGACCCAAAAAACAGCTTCGTCTGGCGCTAAAGTGACGGCGCGCTTGAATTGCTCTCTGGCCTCTTCCTCATTCCCTAACTGCTGCGTCGCATGTCCCCAACCATGATACGCCGCCGCATAATGTTCGTCCAGCGTTGCGGCGCGCTGGAAAGCTCGACGGGCTGCTTTGGCATTTTCAAGCAAAAGCCACGCCCAGCCCAACGCGGTTTGGGCTTCTGCTGTATTCGGTGCTTCTTTCTGCAATTTCTTGAGCTGTCGGGTCGCATTGCGCATATCGCGCACCCGCACTCGATCCAATACCGGCTGTAACCAGGATGGCCAGTCTGTTAGCATAGGTGATTGTATGGCGTCGCTCATGGTGTCACCGGCTTGATACGACGCATGAATTGCCCTCTGCTTCGCATCTCCCACGGATATACGATCCAGCGATCGGTAACCGCGGCGAAGTAATCGGGACGGTCTTTCGGGAAGAGTGATTCTGCCGGTTTATAGTGCAAAACGGCCATTTCCGGCCGGCCACCGGCGCTGCGCACGCGTCCGCTGACGGTCATAATAGTCCGGCCGTTGCTCCAAATGTCGTCCATGATAAGAACTCGGCGGTCACGCAACAGAGCGTCCACGGGGAATTGCAGGAAGGTCGGCCAGGTCAGCCGTTTCTCCACACTGCTGACAAAATGCACCGCCGCGGTCATCACGTAGCGAATATCCAGTGCCTCGGCGACGATGCCGCCGGGAACAATGCCGCCACGGGTGACCATCAGCAGCGCATCGAAATGGCCTTGTAGCTGCGGCAATAATTCATCGATGAGCCGCTCTACGTCGTTCCAACTGAGGATTTCTTCTGGTCTCGGTTTATTGATTGTCCCTGGCATCTCGTTTGTCCTCCCAACGTCGATAAGCATCTAATAGCGCGCGCTGCGCTTCCGGTGCAAGATCGGCCAGCGGCGGACGCATGTGGCTGAGCGGCAAATCGGTCAACGCGGTCAATAGGACTTTGGCTGCCGCGGACATGGGCGCGAATTCCTCCAACAAGCTGCGCACGTCATCGACGGCTTGTTGGGCAGCGCTGTAATCTTCCCCGGCTAACACTTTTTGCCGCACCGCTTGCAATAAATCCGGCATGACATTGCCGCCAGAGGTGATGGAGCCTTTGGCCCCGGCCGCTTGTGCCGGGCCAGCTAAGTGGTCGCTGCCCACGAAAATAGTTAGTTGTGGGAAAGCGTGCAAATAGCCCAGCGTGTTTTCCAGGACGCCGCTGGAATCTTTCAAGCCGAGGATCGCTTCCGGGTGGCTGGCCAGTAAACCGTCGAGTAGATCATGGGTAATGGGCACATGGCTCAACTGCGGTATATTGTAGAGCAGAATGCGCTGCCCGGGCTGTACGGCTCGGTCTATCAAAGTGCGGTAGAAAGCTAATACCCCGGCCGACGTGACTTGTTTCCAGTAGAATGGCGGCACCACTAACACGGCATCGGCGCCTGTGGCGAAAGCGTGTTTGGTTAAAACGATAGCGTCGGTCAATGCTGTCGCGCCGGTGCCTGGAATTACTTGTAGCTTGCCCCGGTGCGCCATGACTTCTTCCAGAATGGCTTGCCGCTCGGCGATGCTCAGCGATGGGCCTTCACCGTTACTGCCCATGGGCACGATGCCGTCGCACCCATGGTCGCGCAGAAACGCTAGATGCCGGGGAATCCAGTTTTTCAGCACGGCCAAGCCATCTGCCTCGAATGGGGTGACAGTGGCCGCGAAAACACCTTGTGTTGTGACCATCGTTATGCTCCTCGTTCCAAAGTTTCTTGCAATAATTTGCGCACGACATCCGGGTTGGCTTTCCCCTGTGTTTCTCGCATTACCTGTCCCATGAACCAGCCCATGAGCCCTTTCTTGCCGCCACGGTATTTAGCCACTTCGCCGGGATGATGGGCAAGCAGACGCTCAATGATGCCGGCCAGTGCTGCATCGTCGCTGACTTGTGCCCAACCGTGATTGACGACAATTCTCTCGGCCGACTCGCCGTTAGCGAACATCTCTGCCAGCACTGCTTTGCCGGTGTTGCGGTTAATTTTGCCGGTGTCTATCAATTGCAAAATGCTGACTAAGCCGGCTGGTGTGACGTTACCTTCCTTAAAAGTTACACCTTTTTCCCGCGCGATGCCAATTAACTCGCCGGTGAACCAGGCCGCGACAGTCTTCGGCTGTGGGTAAAGGGCAACGGCGGCTTCGTACCAGTTAGCAATATCCTGTTCCGAAGTGAGAAACATGACGTCGGCCGGTTGGAGCCGGTATTGGGCAGCGAAACGTTCCGCTTTGGCGTCCGGCAGTTCCGGTAAGCGTTGAGCGATCTCGTCGATCCAGGCCTGACTTACTTGCAGCGGCGGCAAGTCCGGTTCGGGGAAATAGCGGTAGTCGTTAGCTTCTTCTTTGCTGCGCTGCACAAACGTGTGGCCGGCCGCTTCGTTCCATCCCATGGTCACTTGCTTAATTTGGCCGCCGGATTCCAGCACTTGGATGTGCCGTTTTACTTCGTAATCGATGGCGTTGCGTACTGCCCGAAACGAATTTAGGTTCTTGACTTCAACTTTGGTGCCAAATTCTTTTTGTCCGACGGGACGCACAGAAATATTTGCCTCGCAGCGCATGGCGCCTTTTTCCATGTCCGCGGTGCTGACACCCGCGTAGCGCAGCAATGTGCGCAGTTTGGTCAAATAGTTGTACGCTTCGGTGGCGGAACGAATGTCCGCTTCGGTGACGATTTCCAGCAACGGTACGCCGGCCCGGTTCAAATCGACCAGGCTGTGATCCCCCATGTGCACTAATTTGCCGGTATCTTCTTCCAAATGGGCCCGCTCAATGCGAATACGCTTCGGTTGGCCGTTATCGTCCTGGATGTCTACGTGACCGTGCAGGCAAAGGGGCAGTTCGTATTGGGAAATCTGGTAGCCTTTGGGCAGGTCTGGATAATGATAGTTCTTACGGGCAAAAACAGCGGTCTCGGCAATGTCGCTGTGCAGCGCTAAGCCGGCCAGAATAGTGGCTTCTACCGCTGCTTTATTGATTACGGGCAATGCGCCGGGCAGTGCCAAGCAAACGGGGCACACGTGGGTGTTCGGCGGCGCGTCGGCATAATCGGCGCTGCATGAACAAAACATTTTCGATTCAGTCAAAAGCTGGGCATGCACTTCCATGCCGATGATGACTTCGTATTCCATGCTGAATTCTCCTTCGAAAATCAATAGGACACAGATCAACACAGGCTGCGCACGCAGATAAAAAAACAAACGCCCGTTTGTATATTTGCTATCGGCGAACGGCTATCGGCTGCCGACCACTGGCTGCCGGCGAACGGCTATCGGCTGCCGACCACTGGCTGCCGGCTACCGGCTTGTTTTCAACCATGCCGCCGGGCAAAGCGGGCGATGCGATTCAACGCCTCGGTGATCTGGTCCGTTGCCGTGGCGTAAGTGCAACGCACGTAGCCTTCACCGCTGGTGCCGAAAACAGTGCCGGGGATGACTGCTACTTGTTCTTCAAGGAGCAATTTCTCGGCAAACGCCATGGCATCCATGCCGGTTATGGCCACAGACGGGAAGGCGTAGAAAGCGCCGCGTGGCTCGACGCAGGCCAGCCCAATGTCGTTGAGCCCGTTGACTAATATCCGGCGGCGCACATCGTACTCGGCGATCATGGCCTGTACTGCTTCTTCAGCCGCTGGATCGGTCAACGCGCTCAGGGCGGCATATTGGGACACAGTGGACGCACACATGATGGTGTACTGGTGCACTTTGAGCAAAGCCGATGCCAAAGCGTTGGGTGCCGCCGCGTAGCCGAGGCGCCAGCCAGTCATAGCGTAGTCTTTGCTGAATCCGCCTAAAAGGACGATGCGTTCCCGCGCCCCGGGCAGGCTGGCGAAACTGATATGTTGCCAGTCGTAAACCAAGCGGTCGTAAATCTCGTCAGAAATGATGAGCAGGTCGTGTTTCTGGGCAATCCGAACGATGGCGGTCATTATTTCCTGCTGCAACACAGTGCCGGTGGGATTATTCGGGTAGCCCATTAGGAGCGCTTTAGTGCGCGGCGTGATGGCCGCTTCGATTTCTGCTGGTACGGGCTGGAAGTTATTCTCGGCCCGGGTGGGCACGGTTACCGCTTTGCCGGCGGCCAACAAGACCGGCGGCACATACCCGATGTAGGATGGTTCCGGCACGATGACTTCGTCGCCGGGGTCCAGAATGGCATCGAAAACGAGCCGCAAGGACTCGGAAACGCCGACGGTGATGATGACTTCGCTCTCTGGGTCGTAGCTGACGCCATATCGCTCTTGCAGGTTAGCAGCGATGGCCTGCCGCAAAGGAAGAATGCCCGAGTTAACACTGTAATGGGTTTCGCCGTCTTGTAAGGCCTGGATGCCGGCTTGGAGAATTGGCTCCGGGGTCTTGAAATCCGGTTCGCCGATGCCTAAAGAAATGATGTCATCCATAGTTGCCGCGATGTCGAAAAACTGTTTGATTGCATAGGGCGGTATGCTTGCTACTTTTTTCGAAATGTACTTACCCATTCCGTCACCTTTCCGACCAATTTTCTCCAGCGTATTTTACCGCAAATGTGCTGATTCGCTAAAAGTTAGCTGCCCATGACGCGATGGGCATGCATCATGGGCCTGTAGCCTGCCTGTGCGGGCACGCAGACAGGCGCACCACAGCGGCCGAAAATGATGCGGCTGGTGTCAAGCCTTTAGTTAGGCGGGTTGGTGGGCCTACCACCGGCTAAAGCCTCAATGCCGGTGCAGCGGCGGGGCGCGTCAAGGTAACGTCCTCTGCCAAGAGGCTGCTTAACACCAGCCCCTTTCTAAGGGGCTTATCATTTACGTAGCACGGGGATTTGCCCCCCGTGCGCTCGGGCGGAGAACGCCGTCGATTAGAAGTTCAACTTTTTGAAGGGGGCCTGATTTTTTAGATGCTCCGCGCCTTAGCGCCACTGCGTCAACTTATTTTGAGAGGAGTTTGTCATTGCGAGGCCCGACAGGGCCGTGGCAATCTTCCTTACTGGCGTTGGAGATTGCTTGACCAAAAAGAGGGTCACACTGTCGCTTCGCTCGCAATGACATGACTGATTTGAAGGCGTTGCGTCAGCTATATTTAGGGGAGACCCCTCCTCTAAGCTGCGCTACGCTTAGCTTTTTCCCCTCCCCGATACGGGGAGGGGAAGGCTTGCCGCCCCTTTAGGCGGCAAGCCAGGGGAGAGGTCTTATTTTCAGAGAAGGCACCGCCGGGCGACCACAAGGATTTGCTCTTGCTTTTTGAATAGATGCGATTTATGTCGTTGAACTATCACGGCCCCTGTGGAGGGCCTAACGTAGCAATTTGCGTTGGCTGCGGTGTGACGGTCGGCTGCGGTGAGTGGGTGTTGGTTGGCTGCGGCGTGTTGCTCGGCCAGGGTGTGCTGGTTGGCTGTGGCGTGGCGGTCGGCTCCGGCCAGGGTGTGCTGGTTGGCTGCGGTGTGGCGGTCGGCTCCGGCCAGGGTGTGCTGGTTGGCTGCGGTGTGGCGGTCGGCTCCGGCCAGGGTGTGCTGGTTGGCTGCGGTGTGACGGTCGGTTCCGACCAAGGCGTGTTGGTTGGCCACGGCGTGTCAGTCGGTTCCGGCCAAGGCGTGTTGGTTGGCCACGGTGTGTCAGTCGGTTCCGGCCAAGGCGTGCTGGTTGGCCACGGCGTGTCAGTTGGTTCCGGCCGGCGCGTGCTGGTTGGCCACGGTGTGGCGGTCGGCTCCGGCCGGCGCGTGCTGGTTGGCCACGGTGTGGCGGTCGGCTCCGGCCGGCGCGTGCTGGTTGGCCACGGTGTGGCGGTCGGCTCCGGCCAGAGTGTGCTGGTTGGCTGCGGTGTGGCGGTCGGTTCCGGCCAAGGCGTGCTGGTTGGCCACAGTGTGGCGGTCGGCTCCGGCCAGGGCATGCTGGTTGGCCACGGTGTGTCAGTTGGTTCCGGCCGGCGCGTGCTGGTTGGCCACGGCGTGTCAGTCGGTTCCGGCCGGCGCGTGTTGGTTGGCTGCGATGTGGCGGTCGGTCCCGGCCAGGGCGTGTTGGTTGGCCACGGCGTGGCGGTTGGTTGCGGGCTTACTAATTCCCTTCGGGATGTAGGCTGACGAGTGGGTACAACAACAGGCAGCGCTGTATCAGTTGGATAGATAGTATGCAACAGTGTCGGCGTTGCTATGAATGTAGGCGTTGGTGTTGGCCTTGGCATGCGTGTAGGCGTTAGCGTTGACCTTGGCGTGCATGTAGGCGTTGGCGTTGACCTTGGCGTGCATGTAGGCGTTGGCGTTGGCGTGCCGGTAGATAATTCAGCCAATAACATTGTCGTGCGAGCTAATGTAACTTGAACCGGTTTCTGATCTGGCGGCGGCACTTCTCGAGAGAGACGCGTTAGTTGGCGTTGTGCTGTTTGCAATGTTTTACCGAATTGTTCTGTGGCGGCCATTCGTTGTGGTACCGGTACAGCAGCCAATGCAGCTTGGGCTGATTGTACTGCTTGCCAATAATCGTCCAGCAATCGTGGATCGGGATGGGCATGTTGGTTAGCATAAGCGTATTCATCAAGGCGCCGTTGCGCTAACTGCGCGTAAACGACAGAGTGATCTTGGGGGGGGCGTGTTATCAGCGTGATGCGCTCAAGGGGACGTTTTAGCTCGTATAGCGGTTGGCCGGGCATGCTGTGCATGGCAGCAGCATGTATACTAAGCCCGATGGCTAACAACAACACAGTGGTTATTAATGTTGGGGCTAAACGTGTCAAGACGCCTTTGGGCTGCCAAAAAAGTGCTCGCCATCGGGCTAAAGGCGATTGTTGCTCTTTTTGTAAGGCAGCATGCATGCGCGCTCGGGCTTTGTGCGTAGCTTGCGCTGAAGGTCGAGGTTGTTGAACAAGCAATAAGCGTCGAGCCGTTTCAACATAAGGCGCAACAGCTTTTTGTTCCTCAGCGGATAACGCTGTGTCTTGCTTAGGATCATAACCTCGCACATCTTGTTGTAGATGTGCGAGGGCCTTTTCTAAGATGTTTTCGTCCACTTCTGCGCTATTTAACCTCTCTATGCCACACGACACGCATATGATCTAATGCCCTATGCTGCAACGCTTTTATTGCATTTGTCTTCTTGCCCATAATTGAAGCTGTTTCTTTGATGCTGTAACCACGCAAAAAACGTAAAACGAGCACTTCTTGTTGTGCAGCTGGCAACCGCTGTAATGTATCCTGTATCATTTTAGCCGTATCCGCTTGTATCACGTGATCCAGAGGCAATGTGCCCTTGTCGACGAGATATGGGGGCAAAGCATCTGTCTTTCTGATAGGAACATCGCGCCGGCGATAGTAATCAACGACTAAATTACTGGCTATTCGTTGCAGCCATGCGCCCAAGCCACTGCCGGTTGGTTTATAAGTGCGGATGTGTTGCACTGCTCGTTCGAACACTGTGGCTGCTAAATCTTCGGCATCTTCTATTGTGGCTGCCCGATAGCGCATGTAAGCGTATATTTCTGGGTAATATCGGTTGAAGATGCTATCCCACGCATCTGGGTCGCCATGACGAGCGCGCTTTATCAAACTTGCCTCATTTGCAACCGCCAGTCCGTCTGCTTGGCTTTGTTGTCCTGTTCGACGAAAAGGGATAGATAAGCAATCTGCCCATCTACTTACCCACATTAGTATAGTTACTGCAATATAGCGATTATCATCAAGTGTCTGAGTTATCATAGTTCTATGATATACTTTGGCCCCGTTCCCTGCAATTCCTGTAATTTCAAATTTACCCCGGCGCAGAAACAGATTCGAGAATCAGGCAGTTGGAAACCGCATCTATATTTGCTGAGCGTTACGCTTAGAAGGCGGCTAATAGTCTGCACCGGTGGACTGGACAGGCCTATCGCTCCGATTTTCTGTTGCTCGGCGTGAAAAAGTCTATTACCGGGCTGATACATTTAGCATTACTGTTGCTATTCATGTCCCCTATCTATTTGTGACTACTCAGCGATTCTAAGTCATAGAACCCAGATGACGCATATACCTAATAAATGCTGATTTTCTCTGATCTTGTCTGATTTATGGACAGCTGTGTAAGATCTGTGTTCTATTTGACCACGGCTGAGTAAATTTCTTTGTTTACTGCCCGAACAGGTCATCAGTATAGCGTACTAACTACACCAACGTGCGAATATGTTGAAAGGTTACGGTGAATTAATTCTCGGTAACTCCTGCGCAAAATCCTTGTTGGTTCGATATTCAGGTCGGTGCAGATCGGCCGGCGTCGCGACAGGACGAATAACTCAATTGCGTGCGAATTGGAACTAATTCTCAAGATATTGCATAACCTTTTCTGGCTCACTTGCGTTGATTTGATTGGAAAGGTTATGACATGACTATTTTCGAAAGCGGTTTTGTCTCATGAGCGAAAAAGAAAATGCATTGTCAAACTGTTTTCCTGGTAAACAAATTCTTTCTGCGGAGGTATAAGACATGATGAAGAAACTATGGCGGTATGTCGTGATAGTAGCTGTATTGGCTATGGTGGGAAGCGCATTACCTATGATGAGCTTTGCAGCTATCAATGGTAATACAGCACCGGCTGTCTTACAGGGCGTCATCGAGAGCATGCCCGACGCGGGTAACATCGGCGTATG
This sequence comes from Anaerolineae bacterium, assembly GCA_015486845.1. Classification (GTDB taxonomy): domain Bacteria; phylum Chloroflexota; class Anaerolineae; order JAADDB01; family JAADDB01; genus WFQU01. The sequence continues at coordinate 72,010 of WFQU01000020.1, forward strand.
GCAGGTCAGCAATGTCCCGGTGCTGGTTGACGCATCGACGATTATCAGTGACCGAGCTGGAGCGCCCGACGTGGGCAGTTCGGTCAAGGTGCAAGGATTCCCGGACGGGAATGGTGGTATTACGGCTAAGCGTATCAAAGTCGAAACCATGATGCCCGATGCTCAGTTAACGGGTGTTCTGGATGCTTTTGATGCCAATGGTGTACTTGTTGCTGGCGTTGACATTGCTCGAGACGCTAATACGTTGGTTGTGGGCGCATTGCATGCCGACCAGTATGTTAAAGCACTTTTCGAAGTAGACCAAGCCGGGCAACGGATGGCAGTTCAGATAATCTCTGCGGAGGCTGAATACACGCCTGCAGTGGTTCACTTTGCAGGGCTTATTCAAACGGTGCCAGCTGGACGTGCAGGAGATTGGATCATTGCCGGTCAGCATGTGCAAGTAACTGCGTCTACTTGGATGAATGAGTACAAAGGATTGGCACAGGTCGGCGCTATGGCGGCTGTGCAAGGCATACGACAGGCTAATGGTGTGTTGCTCGCCAGCAAGATTACCGTGCTGAAAGCGTTGAATGAGAATATGCCGAATCCTATTCATGCCTACACTGAATTTCAGGGTATTGTTGATGAACTGCCTGCGGGCACGTTTCTTGGAGCATGGCAAGTTAGTGGGCGTACAGTGAAAGTGACAGCATCTACCTACGTCGCAGGCGCGATAGAGGTTGGTGACCAGGTACTCGTGAAAGGGTATGTTTTGGCTGATGGTTCCGTTACGGCTGACCGCATTATAGCACTTGGTAGGGAAAACGGTACGCCAAGCGACCCAGGTAACGGTCACATGCCTACCGTGACGCCGACGCCGTATAACCCGGGCAGCGGCTGGATGCCGACAGCGACTCCGACGGCTTCTAACCCGGGCAGCGGTCACATGCCTACCGTAACACCGACGCCGTACAACCCGGGCAGCGGCTGGATGCCAACAGCGACTCCGACGGCTTCTAACCCGGGCAGCGGTCACATGCCTACCGTAACACCGACGCCGTACAACCCGGGCAGCGGCTGGATGCCCACGGCGACTCCGACGGCTTCTAACCCGGGCAGTGGTCACATGCCTACCGTGACGCCGACACCGTACAACCCGAGCAGTGGTCAGATGCCGACAGCGACTCCGACGGCTTCTAACCCGGGCAGCGGTCAGATGCCGACGGCGACTCCGACGGCTTCTAACCCGGGCAGCGGTCAGATGCCGACAGCGACTCCGACGGCTTCTAACCCGGGCAGCGGTCAGATGCCCACGGCGACTCCCACACCTCATCATTATGGACCTTTCGGAAACGGTTGAAGGGTATTGATTAGTTAATGTAATGTTTCGCAGAATGTTTGGAAGGCTTCTCCTGAGCTTTCCAAACATTCAAAATATGCTAATGAGAAAAGAGCGTACCGATTATGTATAAATCATCCTCTTCCCAATCCATCGCCCGGCAGCGGGTGTTGCTTGTTTTGATGATTTCGTTCTCTTTGGTCGTGATTGTGTTGACAGCGGTGGCTGTTCAGGCTATGGGTAGCAACAAGCCCGCTGGAGCTGGAGCTGCTTCCTTAGAATGTAGACAGTTTATCGCCAATGGTGGTTTTGAAGCAGCGGATGCCTGGACAGTTTACTCTTCCGGCGGCATGGCTTTACTTTCTTCTTTCCCTCCGCCCAGCGGTGCTTATCATTCTGGCCAACGTGGCGCTTACCTCGGTGATTATAACAACGCTGTTGACTACATTGCTCAGAAAATTAGTATTCCAGCTGATGCTACAAAGGCTGACTTGCATGTCTGGTGGCAAATCGAAACAGAGGAAGATGCTCAACAAGCTTATGACCTGCTGAGTGCCACGTTGGAGGATTCGTCAGGTCACGTGTTGGCGACATTACACCAGTGGAGCAATAAAGACACTGCGCAGGTTTGGCAGGAAAGCCAATTTAATTTGCTTTCATACAAGGGGAAAAGTGTAACACTGCGCTTCACAGCGCACACAGATGCCAATTTGCCCACCGCATTTTATTTAGATGATGTGAATCTAAATGTTTGTGTGCCCGCGTCAACGCTCACGCGACGTAATTGGCTGCCACGTGTGAACATGCCATAAAACTCAAGGAGCAAGGGGTGTAAGGCGCGTTACAGCGGCTGAAAATCTCTTGACAAGATTGGGGATCGCAGGCTTGAGAAGGAATGCGACACTGATGTCCCCTTGCCAGCATACCAGATCGCTTAAACAGCGACCAGTGTATTTTAATGCGTTTTACCGTCTTAGCGTTGGTGTGCGCTGGATAGTGGCCCATAGCATGAATCAGGTTTAGTAACAGGGGCCTTCACATTGCCCGAATAATATTTCTGAATCAGCATTTATCGGCGTGCATCAGCGTTCTATTTTTCACTGGTGTGACTCGGCCGTCCAAAGGGCCGCAATGTGCACTTGTGCGGTTTGGGGCCGGAGGTCAACCGGTTGTACTGTTACCAGCCGGTATCCTGCTTGGCGGAGAAAGGCTGCATCGCGTGCCAAAACGGCCGGATCGTCCGCTGTGAATAATATTCGGTGCGGACACAACTGACTAAGTGCGCTGATAACTTCCCGTCCGGCACCTTGTCGCGGCGGGGAAAGCAGGACGATATCCACGGGATCGGTCAGGCTAAGTATGATATCTAAGATCGGGCCTTCGTAAATAGTCACATTGTCCGCATCGCCGGCATTCCAGATTGCATCCTCAGCGGCCGCTGCGTTCGGTTCTACCAACACAACCTCGCTGACTTCATTAGACCAGCTTAAGCTGAACAAGCCTCCGCTGTATAGTTCCAGCAATCGCTCGTTCCCTTCGAAAGCAAGCAGATCATGGATAATATCTATTAACACGCCTTGGCCGGCGGGGTTAGCCGGGTAAACACGCTCGGCGGAAAACCGGAATGCCCGTTGCCCGATTGTTGTTATTAGGAAAGGATTGCCCACCAGCGGGATAGCTGGCCCGCTGTCCGGCTTCCACACCACCGAAAGAGGAATATCCACCGTCAGCTCTGGTAAAGCCCCTTGGCCGTGCAGAATGACCATTGCGTCGTTATCGTCCTCACCGATTCGCAGGTCGATGCCATGCAAGCCGGGCAAGTCGATGGTTAGCGCTGCGCTCAGATCAGCTAACGCTGCTGACCAAAGAGGACAGTCCTCCACAGGAAGGGTAATGCCGCGTTGCTTTTGCGGTAAGCCTAAATTCCCATTCTTGTCCATCGCTAAGTAGATTTGCTGGCGATAGGCAAATGGCTCCCCGGCAGGCAGCGTAGGCTGCACTGGCGGATTGGGTTCCCTACCAAAGCGGCGCAATTGCTCCACGACTATTTCTTGTTTCAATGATAATTGGCGCTGATAGCGAATGTGTTGCCATTGGCAACCGTCACATCCGGCCGGCCCAAAATAAGGACAGGTTGGTTCGATTCGGTCGGCGCTGGGTGTGATCATGTTCAGCAATTGCGCCCGAGACCATTTGGCGCGCGTTGTTTCCTGGGCTGCCCGGACGGTTTCGCCGGGAATAGCATAAGGCACGAACACGAGCCTATTCCCGGCTTGCCCGATTGCTTCGCCGCTGTGGGCGATTTTTGTCAGTTGCAACGCTTCGTAAATACCTGTCGGCATGGTCCTTTTTCCCTTTGATGTCCTATCACGCATACGCTAAAGATAATACAGGGGAGGGCATTCTGCCTTGTCCGACGATTAGAAATCGCTGCCACAACTGCAAGACCTGCCTGCGCAGGTTGCCTGTTAATCGCCGTAGGGCGATTTTGTAGATGTTGCCGTGACTTTTAGTCACTGGGCCCATCAGCCGTCATCAACCAACCCCATGCCTATCCCCGTAGCATGACTTCTCAAGCTTACCCTGAAAATAGCCCCCAGGCCCCAAATTCTAGGAGGGGTGTTGATCCCCCCAAGGTTGGGGGATAGGGGGCGCGTTTTTAGCCGCTGTGATGTGCCTGTCTGCGTGCTCGCACAGGCAGGCCGCCGGCCCATGCCGACTCCTCTCTATACAATGAAATATGAATTGTAATGGTGTAGCCCCGGTTAACATAGAATACTGATGACACAGATAAATCAGAAAAGATCAGCGAAAATCCACGTTACCTGTGTCTTATAGTTAGAAGGGGTGAGTAGCCACCATGAATTTACACAAGACCGGCGCACATCTTAAACCAGCCCGGTAACAATACTCCATAAAGACTTCGTGGCGTCCACGATATCCTGAATATCGATATGCTCTTTAGGCGTATGCACGGCACTCATGCCAGTGCTGATGACGACCATGGTCAAACCTTTGCTGTTGAAAATGTTGGCGTCGCTGCCGCCGCCTGATTTTTCTAACCGGGGTTCAAACCCCGCTGCAGCCATACGTCCTGCCAAATAGGCAATCCACGGATGGCCGGCGCTGAAATGGTAACCGTTGTACTCCCGGGTCACTTGCACGTCCACCTGGGCGCTGCGCAGGGACGCGGCACATTGCCACGCCTGGCGCATTTTCTCCGTTTGCACCGCCAATTTTGTTTCGTCCAAACTGCGCGCTTCGCTTTTGGCGTAAAGGGATGCCGTAACGATATTCGTGGCAGTGCCACCTTTGATAATACCTACATTGGCGGTGGTTTCCGGGTCGATACGGCCTAATGCCATCAAATTGATGGCCGTGGCCGCCACTTCGATGGCGCTAATGCCATTTTCTGGCTCGGCCCCGGCATGGCTGCTCTTGCCGGTCACCCGAATCTCGTGATTATCCTGAAACGGCGCAGCCACGACGATGCTGCCGATGGGTCCGCCTTCGTCGAGAACGACCCCTTTGCGGCCGACTAACTTTGTTGTGTCGAAATGTCGGGCACCCACTAAGCCGATTTCCTCGCTGACGGTGAAAAGAACTTCCAGCGCCGGCTGTTGCGCCGCCGGCACATTTTGCAGCATCCGCAGCACTTCCAGGATCACTGCCACGCCGGATTTGTCATCGCCGCCCAAAATCGTCGTGCCGTCGCTGTAAATTACGCCCTCTTTGATCATCGGTTTGATGCCCGTATCCTGCCCCACTGTATCCATGTGGGCGTTGAGGATAATCGGTTCGCCCTGTCCGGCAAACCGCCCCAACACATTGCCCATGGCATCCCGCTCCACCCGGCCGCCCAAAGCTGTCAATGCTGCGGCCAAATGCTGGCTGATAACTTCCTCTTGCTTCGACGGGCTATCGATCCGCACTAACCCCAAAAACGTGTCGATGACCCGCTGTTCGTTGATTTCCATGCTGTTCATGCTCCTTGTATAAGATAGAACGCAGATTAATCCAATTAGAAGTTCAACTTCTTTGAGAAGTTGAACTTCTGCATTCTGCACTGCTTCTTACGCGATGACGCCCAATTCGCGGCCTACTTTGGCGAACTTCGCCAGTCCTTCGTCCAGATCGGCCCGGCTGTGGGCGGCGGAAATCATCACCCGGATACGCGCCATTCCTTTGGGCACCGTTGGGTAAGCAATAGCGGTACCGAAGACGCCTTCTTCGTACAACCGGCGGCTGAAAGCCTGGGCTAATTTCTCGTCGCCCAACATGACCGGCGTGATGGGCGTTTCGGTATGGCCGGTATCGAAGCCCAAATCTCGCATGGCCGCCTGAAAATAACGGGCGTTAGTCCACAACCTGTCCACGAGCTCCGTGGAAGCGGAGAGCAGATCTACCGAGGCTAAACAGGCAGCTGTATCCGGCACAGTCATGGCGCTGGAGAAAAGAAATGGCCGGCCGCGCTGGTGCAGCCATTCCACAATGCGGGCATCGCCGGCCACATAGCCGCCTACCACGCCGAACGCTTTGGACATGGTGCCCACTTCGATGTCCACCCGGCCGTGTAGTCCAAAATGGTCCACGATGCCGCGTCCGCCCCGGCCTAACACCCCTTCGCCGTGGGCGTCGTCCACCATGGTGATAGCACCGAATTCCTCTGCCAGGTCGACGATTTTGTCCAGCGGGGCGATATCGCCGTCCATGCTGAAAACGCCATCGCTGATGACGATGGTGCGGCGGTATTTGCCGGCATTTTCCTGCAGCACTTGGCACAACGAGTCCATATCGCGGTGCTTGAAAACGGCCCGCGACGCCTTGCTGAGGCGCACGCCGTCGATGATAGAAGCGTGGTTGAGCGCGTCGCTAATGATTAGATCTTCTTTGCCCGTGATGGCCGGGATGGTGGCTAAGTTAGCGTTGAAACCGGATTGGAACGAAATCGCTGCTTCGGCGCCTTTAAACTCGGCTAACCGGCGTTCCAGTTCCACGTGCAAGCGCATAGTGCCGGCAATAGTGCGCACCGCACCGGGGCCAACGCCAAATTGGTCGATAGCCTCTTTCGCTTTGGTCACTATATGCGGATGGTTGGCTAGACCTAAATAGTTGTTCGAGCAGAAATTGAGCACCTTCTGGCCATCCACGACTAACCAGGCACCTTGCGGCGAATTCAGCGTGCGGATGGTGGTATACAAACCGGCCGCTTTTAGCTGATCCAGTTCTTCTTCGACCCAGGTTAATTTGTCTCCCATTTTTTACGCTCCTCTCTTTATCAATGATGCAACTGATGTGTGTCGATCACGTCAGCTATTGCTTTCGTCCCAATAAGCTTCTGGGAACATGACGATCTTGCCGCTGTGGCCAGAAGCCATGGTTTCCAATGCTTCGTCGAAGCGGCTTAACGGGAAACGGTGCGTGACCAGTGGCATTAAGTTTACCGCTCCGGAGCTGATGAGGCCGCTCATCTGATACCAGGTTTGCCAAAGAAGCCGGCCGACAATGCCGTGGATCGTGGCGCCTTTGAAAATGATACTGTTATCGACATCCAGTTCGATGGGGCGAGAAGTGAGCCCTAACATAGCCATTTCGCCGCCCGGCTCCAAGACGGTGAATCCCTGGCGGATGGCTGACGGCGCACCGGACATTTCCAGCCAGGCGTCTACGCCATCGCCGGCAGTTGCGGCCATAATGCGGTTTACAGTATCATTTTGCTTAGCGTTGATGATAACATCGGCGCCCATTTTTTTGGCCAACGCCAGGCGATAATCGCTAATGTCCGTGGCAATGATAGTGCGGGCGCCCACCGCTTTGGCCACGGCAATGGCCATCACCCCCACTGGTCCGCAGCCGGTCACCAGCACTTTTTTGGCGCTGAGGTCGATGGCAAAGGCGGTGTGAACCGCATTGCCGAAATTCTCCTTTAAACTGGCGATCTCCGGCGGGGTATCCGGCGGATTGGGCCAGGTGTTGATGGCTGGCAAAGCGATATACTCTGCCCAGGCGCCATCCCGATCTACGCCGATGATCTTAGTATTGGGGCAAAGATGACCCCGTCCCGTGCGGCAATACAAGCAGTTCCCGCACACCACATGGCTTTCGGCAGAAACGTAATCACCAATGTTTACATGGTGTACTTCCGATCCTTTGGCAACGATATGGCCGCAGAATTCGTGGCCGATGGTCAACGGTGGGTGTAACCGGTTAGCAGCCCACTCGTCCCAACGGAAGATGTGTAAATCTGTGCCACAAATGGAAACGGCGCGGACTTTGATGAGGACATCGGACGGGCCAATTGACGGTACGGGAACCTCTTTATACAGCATCCCCGGGCCGGGCGCAGTTTTGACGACAGCTTTCATGACTTTTGGTATCACCATTGATCCCACTCCTTGTCATAGTTTTGCAAATAGAAGCTGACTTTTACTGTATTGGCAGTATAGCACCGGAGCGCCAAGGCGTCAATGTCAATAGGCAAGCGGAGTTAGCCACGCCCTCTTTGATTCTTGTCTCCGATTGGCAAACCGGGTATGATGGGGTAAGCGCTGAAACAGGTTGCGCAGTCTGCCACTCAACGTCAGCAATCTTCAAGGGAGTCGATTAGAAGTTCAACTTCTGCGAGAAGTTGAACTTCTTTAAACGCATGTTGTTGTTGCCTGGAACGTTGTCGGCGTTGGGGATAGTTTTGCTCCAATCAGCCATGACATAACGGAGTCCATTTTTTTGACTATTGTTTTTTTATCTACGTGCGCAGCCTGCGTTGATCTGCGTCCCATTTCCATTTTCAGAGGAGAATTATTCACGTGCTTATTCTTGGCATCGAAACATCGTGTGACGAAACAGCTACTGCCGTCATTCAGGACGGCCAGCGCATTTTATCCAACGTAGTTTTGTCGCAGATAGCTATTCATCAGCCATACGGCGGGGTTTTTCCAGAAGTAGCCGCCCGGCAACACGTTTTAGCTATTGATACAGTCATCGAGCAAGCCTTGCTGGAAGCAGATACCGCGCTATCCGATTTGGACGCGCTGGCAGTAACTTCCGGCCCTGGCTTAGTCGGCTCGCTCCTGGTGGGCGTCAACGCAGCTAAAGGCATCGCGCTGGCCACCGGATTACCGTTAGTTGGTGTCAACCATTTAGAAGGGCACATCTATTCCAATTGGACGCGCCCATTGGGCCCGCAAGGAAATGATTGGCAACCACCGTCTTTGCCAGCATTGCTGCTCATTGTCAGCGGCGGGCACACTAATTTGGTGCTCATGCCGGAGCACGGCGTTTACCGGCTGTTGGGTCACACCATTGACGACGCGGCCGGGGAAGCATTTGACAAAATTGCCCGGCTGTTAGGGCTGAGCTACCCTGGCGGGCCAGCTATTCAACAAGCCGCGTTAGACGGCCACCCTGATGCATTTTCGCTGCCAGTGGCGCATTTGGCCGGCTACGACTTCAGCTTCAGCGGCCTGAAAACCGCTGTTCTGCGCCAGGTGCAACAATTGGAACGAGCAACCGGTGCTTCCATCGATCCGGGCCGGCGGCTCAAAACAGCCTATGCGGCGTTACTCACCCCCCAACAAATTTCGGACTTGGCTGCTAGTTTCCAATGGGCGCTGGTGAGCGCGTTGGTAGAACGCACGCAGCAGGCCGCGTCGACTCACGATGTCGCCCATGTATGCGTTTGCGGCGGGGTTTCGGCTAATGTACTTTTGCGCCAGCGTATGCGGGCAGCAATAAAATTGCCAGTTTCCTTTCCGCCGCTCTATCTCTGCACGGACAATGCGGCTATGATCGGCGTGGCCGGGAGTTACGCTTTCCGGCGCGGGGAAATCAGCGGTTTGGACATGGATGTGGTGGCCCGACCGCCATGGCCGCATCGTTCCCCTTTAGCGACGTAGAGACAGCAGGTTTAACCAGGGATGCGTGGCGCCGGGCGGAACATTACGCCACCAGCGTTGTATGGTGCAACCACATTCCTGTAGCCAGCCGCGCAACTCTGACAGTGTCAGATAGGTGTAAAAACGCGGGTCGGGCACGATATCCGGATCATGGGTAGACCAAGCCGCGCCGCGGCCTTCTTTCACTGCCATGAAGAGAACGCCGCCCGGTCGTAAAACGCGGCAAAATCCGGCTAACGCCGGCGGAATTTGTATTCGGGGCAAGTGTAGCAATGAGGCGGCAGCCCAAATGCCATTTACCGATCCCGTCGCTACGGGCAGATGCCGCAGGTCGGATAGCAACAAGCTGCCCGGCGGCACCGTTCTCTGCGCGACGGTGAGCATCGCCGGGGAAAGATCAATTCCCACCACGCGCCGGCCGCGTGCTATCAAAGCGGCCATATCCCGCCCGCCGCCGCAGCCGATGTCCAGTAATAATGCGTTGGTCGGTAGCAGAGCGACGAACTGTTCTACCTGCGTCGTCAATGGCTGCTGACCCCAGTGCTGCTGGTAGCGTCGAGCCGCTTTGTTATAAGCTACAATGGTCCGTTCGATTTCTTTGTCTGACACGGAAACTCCTTTTTGAATTTTTTGTCGTTTTCGAGAGCTGTTAAATGCCCGCCTTCCACAGCAAGGCAATGCTATCACGCCAAACTTTACATCGCTTCATAGCAGTGGTTCTCTGTTATGGCATGTGGTACAATAGAGAATAAAATTATACCACACGCGTAACGCAAACGATCGTTCATATATCAAGTTGCAAGGAGGCAATTATGAGAGCGTGTTTGTGGATTCCTTCGGAAGAGCGCAAGTCTCAAGCCAACATCACCCGCTTCATTCGATACGTTAACCAACGCTTCGGCACGGAATTCGGCACCTACCGGGAATTGTATAGCTGGTCCGTGGCGCATATACCCGACTTCTGGGCCAGCATGTGGGATTTCGCAGCGGTGCGGGCGTCACAGCCGTACACTCAGGTCGTGGACGATTTAAGTCGCTTCCCCGGGGCCCGTTGGTTTGTCGGGGCCAGGCTTAATTTTGCCGAGAACCTGCTCCGCTATCGGGACGCACATGACGCCTTCCTCTTTCGGCGGGAGGACGGCCAGGAACGCACGATGACTTACGAGGAGCTTTACCGGCGCGTGGCCCAGGTAGCACGCTTCCTGCGTGGTGCCGGCGTCAAGGCCGGCGATCGTGTTGTCGGCTACATGCCGAACATTATCGAAACCCCCATCGCCATGCTGGCCGCGGCGAGTTTAGGCGCAACGTGGGCTTCCTGTGCCCCCGACCTGGGTGCGCAGGCGGCTTTAGACAGATTGGGTCAACTGGAGCCAATCGTTATGTTTACCGTGGACGGCTATTTCTACAAGGGACGCCATTTCGATACCCGATCTAAAGCAGCAGAGGTCGCCGGCAACATTCCATCTTTGCGGCATGTGATCGTCGTGCCCTATACCAAGAAGAATGTTAATATCAGTGCCATACCCCACGCTATTTCCTACGCCGATATCTTGGCGCAGGAACCGTCGGGGGAGATACAGTTCGAGCAGGTTCCGGCGGATCAACCTCTTTACATTATGTTCTCCTCCGGCACTACCGGCAAGCCCAAAGCGATGGTTCAGGGCACAGCCGGCGTGCTCATCAACCACCTGAAGGAACTGATCCTGCATACAGACCTGAAGCGGAAAGACCGTATTTTTTACATTACCTCTCCAAGCTGGATGATGTGGAACTGGCTGATCAGCGCTCTGGGCGTCGGTGCGACTATTGTCCTCTACGACGGTAATCCCAACTACCCGGATGCGAGGAACATGTGGCGATTGGTGGAGGCGTTAGGCATCACCGTTTTTGGCACCAGCGCTACCTACATTCATTATCTCATGAAAGCAGGGATTCGCCCCGGTGATAATTTCGACCTCTCCACGCTGCAAGCAATCTCCCAGACTGGCTCCGTCCTTTCCCCGGAGGGATTCGAGTACGTGTACCAGGCGATCAAGCGAGACCTGCATCTGAATTCTATTTCTGGAGGTACTGACATCAACGGCTGTTTCGCCGCCGGTAACCCCATCAGCCCGGTGTATAGCAGTGAGTTGCAAGGGCCGGCCTTGGGGATGAAAGTAGAAGCGTACGACGATCAGGCTAATCCCGTGCGGAATAATGTGGGAGAGCTGGTGTGTGAAGCCCCATCCCCTTCTATGCCGCTCTATTTTTGGAATGATCCGGACAACCAGCGTTACCTGAACGCTTATTTCCGCTATTATCGTCAGAAACAGGTGTGGCGGCACGGGGATTACATTATTATGCACAGCGACACGGGGGGCATGACCTTCCTGGGACGGTCGGATGCCACGCTCAAGCCGTCGGGGGTGCGCATCGGTACCGCGGAGATTTACAACGTGGTGGAGCAGTTGCCCGAAGTGATGGACAGCTTGGCCATAGGGCAGAATTGGCACGGCGATCAGCGGGTGATTCTGTTTGTCAAGCTGGCGGAGGGCGTGACCCTGACCGATGATCTGAAGGCGAAAATCCGCCGCGAATTGCGGGAGAAAGCATCTCCGCACCACGTTCCGGCTAAGATTATTCCTGTGCCGGATATTCCGTATACCTTTAGCATGAAGAAAGTGGAGATCGCCGTCAGCAACATTATTGACGGGCGCCCGGTGACTAATCGTGATGCCCTCACCAACCCTGAATCCCTCGACTATTTCGAGACCCTGCGGGAGGGACTGGCGAAGGCCTGAATGTCGGCGGGACGGCAGATTCATAATACGACCCAAGTGCCGGGGCGAGCATTGGCTTGTCTCGGCATTTTCAGCTTCTATATTAAATTTTGGAGATGCTGAATGCGGCAGGGTAATTGTTGATTTAACGCACCAGTTAGAGTAAAATAATGGGTGGAGATTTAGCGCCGACTTGGGATAGCCGGCCTGTCAATAAGGAGAGTGTGAAATGACAGCAACGGGAACGTTTACAGTAAAATCGGGTTTAGCGGAAATGCTCAAAGGTGGCGTGATCATGGATGTCACCAATGCCGAGCAGGCGAAGATTGCAGAAGAGGCTGGCGCAGTGGCTGTAATGGCGTTGGAACGTGTGCCAGCGGATATTCGGGCTCAAGGCGGCGTGGCGCGCATGTCCGCGCCGGAGAAAATCGTCGAGATCATGGAAACAGTTACTATTCCTGTGATGGCCAAAGCTCGCATTGGGCACTTTGTCGAGGCTCAGATATTAGAAGCGTTGGGCGTGGATTACGTGGACGAAAGCGAAGTGTTAACGCCGGCTGATGAAGCATATCACATCAATAAATGGGACTTCGAAATTCCGTTTGTGTGTGGCGCCCGTAATTTAGGTGAAGCGCTGCGTCGCATTGGTGAAGGTGCGGCCATGATTCGCACTAAAGGGGAAGCCGGCACCGGCAACGTGGTGGAAGCTGTACGGCACGCGCGGGCGGTTTTAGGAGAAATCCGGCGCTTACAGAACATGCCGCCGGAGGAATGGATGAGTTACGCCAAAGAGATCGGAGCGCCGTACGCACTGGTGAAAATGGTCGCCGAAGCGGGGCGGTTACCGGTGGTTAATTTCGCTGCCGGGGGCATTGCCACGCCGGCTGATGCGGCAATGATGATGCAATTAGGCTTAGATGGCGTGTTTGTCGGATCAGGTATCTTCAAATCGGGCAATCCGGCTGTCCGGGCCAAAGCAATCGTTCAAGCTGTTACCCATTACGACGAGCCGAAAATTCTAGCCGAGGTAAGCAAGAACTTGGGTGAAGCAATGGTTGGCATCAATATCGACGAAATTCCACCGGAACAGTTGCTGGCGCAACGCGGCTGGTAAAGGTAACGCGGAATGTAACTGCTCAGCCTTTCCAACAATAGGACGCAGATAAACGCTGATTTTCGCTGATCTTTTCTGATTTCTCTGCAGGTATCTGCGCTCCATTTAACCAGGACTGAGCAGTTATCGCGTGATTAGTAATTTCAAAGGAGCCAGTACGGGCGCTGTGGCACACCACAGCGCATGAAAATTTACGACTGGCGTCGAGCCTTTAGGCGGCTTGGCAGTGTCAACACCGGCTAAAGCCTCGATTCCGGTACGGCGTCGGGGTACGCCAAGGTGACATCCTCTGCTAAGAGGCTGCACAAACCAGCCCCCCTTCAGGGGGCTTCTTGGCGACGTAGCACGGGAATTTGACCCCCGTGTGCGCTCGGGCGGAGAACGCCGTCGAATAGAAGTTCAACTTCTTGAAGAAGTTGAACTTCTAAAAGGGAGCCTGATTTTTTAGACGCTCTGCGCCTTGGCGACGCTGCGTCAACTTATTTTGAGGGGACTGTTTTCGTATTACTGGCGTAATATATTTGAGATCAGCGTTGATCAGCGCACATCAGCGTTGATCAACGTTCTGTTTTTTTGAGGAGTTATCATGAGCCTGCGGCACACCACGGCGGATGAAAATAAGCCGGTAGCCGACAGCCAGTAGCTGTCAGCAAGTACGCCGCCACAGAGGAGCTTGTAGCCGAGCGATCGCCTGCGTAGTCGCGACTACGCCGACCCGCGTCGGCGCTCGGCGACACC
>WFQU01000021.1 GCA_015486845.1 Anaerolineae bacterium
ACATAACGTATTCACCCCAAGAGGGGAAAAACACAGCAAAGGGATCCTGGGCACACGCCTTGATGTCAGAATGGGCGTAGTACTCAACAGGCCCAAATTCTAAGCATCACACGGAGGTTCAAATGAAGCGCGTTCCTAAAGTATTTTTAATCATGGTGATCGTCCTGAGCCTTATCACAACCGGCTGCGCCGGTAAAGCGAGCAACAAACCACCCATCGTAACAGCCTCTCCAACGGCATCGGGAAAGGCACCAAACGCTGGCTATATCACCATCACAGACTTTCGAGGCAAGACGGTGAAGGTCAAGGAGCCAGTGACCCGGATAGTTGCCACTTATGGTCTTGCGGCACAGATGGTTTACTTATTAGGCGCTGGGGGGAAAATTGTCGGGGGGACGCGACTCGTTTTGCACGACAACTTCATCAAGCTCATTGACCCAGAAGCGAAGAACAGGATAGTTTTTGCGGGGAATCCGAAGAGTGCGAACGTCGAAGAAATCAAGAAACTGAATACAGATGTTGTCTTTACCTCTGCCTGGGGAGATGAACGCCTCGACGAGCAGTTCGAGGGGCTTGGAATCCCTGTTGTTGCCCTGAACTTGGAGACGGTTGACAACTACCTCAAAAGCCTTGAGATAATGGGTAGAGTCCTCGGCAAGGAAGAAAAAGCCACCGAAATAGGAAAGTACTACAAGACTACCCTGGAGAAGGTTACCAAGGTAACCTCAAAGCTAAACAACAATGAAAAACCCAAGGTTTTGCTCATCGAATATAGCCTAAAGCGTAAAGCTTTCAAGGTACCAGGTAGTGATTATTTCCAGAACGGGCTTATAGAAATGTCAGGAGGAGAGAGTGTCTCAAAGGATCTCCCGGGCGGATGGAACGTTGTAAACACTGAGCAGGTCGCCAGATGGAATCCAGACGTCATAATTGTCGTTAGCTACTCGCAGAAGTATTCGAGTGCCAGCGTAAAAAGTGACATCCTCAACGATTCGTCATGGCGACAACTCAAGGCGATAAAAGATGGAAAGATTTACGCCATGCCCAACGACGGCGAAAGCTGGGATTACCCGGCTCCAAAGTGGATTCTCGGTCTATACTGGACGGCCAAAGTCCTCCACCCAGATCATTTCAAGGAAATGGACACCAAAGAGGAGGCAAACGAGTTCTACAAGAGATTCTTCAACACGGACATTAGCAAGGTCAAAATAGTTGGTGACTGGAATTGAAACGCTTTTCCTTCCTATACTTCTCAGTCCTTTTCCTTTCCCTTTTCACTGGGAGGTTAGCGTTCAGTCCTTTGCACATGAACGATCTTACCAAAATGGTGCTCCTTGATATCAGACTTCCGAGGGTTTTAATGGCGTCCTTAGCGGGCGCCGCCCTCTCATTGGCCGGCCTGGCTTTCCAGAACCTTTTCAGGAATTACCTCGCCGGCCCCAATATCCTCGGCGTCACGAGTGGGTCCGCATTTGGCGCTGTTCTCGCAATATTGCTGTTCTCTTTTAACCCATACACTGTGCAAACGCTTTCATTCCTCTTCGGTCTCATCGCCGTATTCTTCGCTTACAGGTTGGGCAAGCTTGTGGGCAATGGTATCGTTGGCCTTCTCCTCGCGGGGATAGCCGTATCAGCCTTTTTCTCGGCCCTCGTCGGAATGGCAAAATACCTGGCCGATCCGTATGACAAGCTTCCAGCAATAGTCTTCTGGCTACTTGGGAGCTTTGCTGGGATACGGTGGGCCAACCTCAAGTTCTTCTCTATCCCAATGTTTATAGGCATCCTGGGATTAACAGCTATGCGGTGGGCTTTTAACGTGCTATCTTTAGGAGATGAAGAAGCAAAAGCCCTTGGGATGCACGTAGGTCTCTACAGAGGATTTATCATTGGTCTGGCGGCCCTGGCCATTTCTGCGGCTACAGCGGTAAGTGGGATGATAAGCTGGGTAGGCCTCGTATCACCGCATATTGCGAGGCTCCTCGTGGGTTACGACAACCGGCGGTTAGTGCCCGCTTCGGCGTTCGTCGGGGCGACTTTACTACTGATATGTGACGATGTAGCCAGGACACTGACCCCTTCCGAGCTTCCCCTCGGAGTCATCACCTCTATCATCGGAGCACCAATTCTTGTGGCAGTGCTTGCAAGGAGAAAAATAACTGATGCTTAGGATGAACAATCTCAAGTTCTCCTACAGCACCGAGCAGGTGTTGAAAGGGGTCAACCTCAAGCTCAAGAAAGGCATCGGTTGTCTTCTTGGGCCCAACGGAGCCGGAAAATCGACGCTTCTAAAGTGCATCACAGGAATACTGAAACCTCAGGCGGGGGAGATAGAACTGGACGCAAAGGACATTCTCAGTTTGCACTTTAGGGAAAGGGCAAGGTGGGTCTCCTATGCCCCGCAGGAGTTCTCGGTAAACTTCCCTTACACTGTCTTTGAAGTAGTCCTGATGGGCAGGAATCCGCATGCCGGCATCATCAGCGGCCCCAAAGAAGAAGATAAGAGAAAAACGACTGAGGCGCTGCAAGCTCTGGGCATTTCACACCTCAAGGGTGTACCGTTTACCTCTCTCAGTGGCGGTCAAAGGAGGCTTGTCCTTATAGCAAGAGCATTAGCACAGGATGGAGCACTTCTCGTATTCGATGAGCCGACTTCTTTCCTCGACTTCAAAAACCAGATTACCGTCCTGTCCGTCATAGGGGAAATATCGGAAAGAACGGGCAAGATAGTCCTCCTCTCGCTCCACGATCCCAATTTGGCACTTCTTTTCTGCGATGAGGTCTTCTTGATGAAAGAAGGAAAGATTCTGAAATGTGGCAAATCTGACGAGGTGATAAATGAGGAAAACATGCACACTCTTTATATGTTGAAAGTCAATGTGATAAACGTCAAGAGTGGGAAAATGGTTGTTCCTACTGGAAATTTCATACGTAATTCACCCTTTAGATCGTAAATTTTCGAATTGTTTTAGTATAAATTGGTGCTTAAAAGCGCAAATACAATTGCGAAACTTGCCGGCGCAAGTTAGAATCCAGTCGCTGGAGGGTGGCTTGGTGGGCGTAACTGCGACTTCCGGTCGCTGTAAAACGGCGATTGGAAGTCGCAGCCACAAAGAAACGTGTCTAAACATGAAGATAATCCTTTGTCAGTCCGCTCACCGGCAATGAGCATTTTCGTTTTTGGCTTTTCTCCGAGAAATTAAGATTAATTTCGAGTTACTACTCAGCCTCCCCAACAATTGGACGCTGATGACGCTGATACACGCTGATTTTCGCTGATCGTTTCTGGTTTATTTGCTTTACTTGCGGGCATCAGTGTGAAATCTGCGCTATCCTGCGTTCTATTTTCTCAAGGCTGAGCAGTTATGGTTTCGATTGATAGCCAGTAAATCCGTTAAAAGTGAAAATCCGGTTTCGATCTTTCCAGCACCGGGGCCAATGATGGTTACTTCGCCCAGCGTGTCCGTGTCAAAGCTAAGCGCGTTGGTTATTCCTGAAATCCCCGCCAGAAAATCATTCTCGGACAATTCCAGCGGCTTCACGCTGGCTGAGACGCCTGAATCCGTTTTCTCAACGCTGCCGATCAACTTCCAGCGCTTGCCGTTTGCGCGGGCGTTTTGAATATCTGCAAGCGTAATGTTGGTAATCCCTTCGCAGTGAATGTCCGGCGCTTCTAAGTGCGCTCCCATGAGGACATTGGCCAGAATGAGCACTTTCGCCTTGGCGTCCCAACCTAAGACGTCGGCATCCGGGACCGCTTCTGCATAGCCCTTGAGCTGGGCGTCGTGGAGAGCTTCTTTGTAGCCAATGCCATTTTCCATTTGCGTGAGAATGTAATTGGTCGTTCCGTTCAGAATGCCGCGAACGCGTTTGATTTCCGCTCCAGCCAGCCCGGTATCGGTTAGATGGAATACCGGCGTCCCGCTCATGACGGTGCCCTCAAATCGGAAATCCACGCCATTCTCAGTAGCTAGATTCTTTAGTTCCTTTAGTGCCAAGGCCACGGGGCCCTTGTTAGTTGTGACAACGTGTTTTTTATTTCCCAAGGCTGTGCGCACGTGCGTTAATCCCGGTTCGCCCGTTTTAATATTAGTGGGCGTGATTTCCACAATAACATTGGCAGATGTTTGGGTAATGATTCTTTCGGAATCCCACCCGTCCACAATATCCGGGTGTTCGGCTAACGATTTTCTCTTTTCGGCAAGGTCGAGTGCCAATTTGCCGTTGATGCCATTTTCGTTATAAATAGTGCCTAGGATAATATCGTGAATGGCAATTGTTTTAAATTGGAAATTTTGCTGATTTTTTAATTCTGACTGTTTTTCAGTCAGAAGTTGCATAAGCCCTCTACCGACAGTGCCAAAGCCAATGAAAGCTAATCTGAATTCCATTAAAATTCCTCCTGATTTGATGGTATGTAGATTTAATTTCCTGAAAATGCAAAAAGTGAATGTGCGATCTCTTCCAGTGTTTCTTTCAGAGCTCTTAGTAAGTGAGGAATTATAAACCGACGCTTGGAATCGCAGCAATAATTGCGACCCTCCCCTGCACAGGTTGGTATCCAGTCGCCGGAGGGTGGTTTCGTAGGCGTTGTCACGACTTTTAGTCACCGAAAAACGATGAGTAGGAATATGATAACAACTGGCACGGGTGTGAACTGAGAGCCTCAAGGTATGCTGCTAAGCGTTCTCCTATGTATAGCTCTCTACTTTACCGATCTCTTCAGTGCATTCCGGCAGTGTTGCACTAATTCCGGGGCTCTAAATGCATTAACGGATCTTATTGTCATGTATCTCGAAGCCCGAAAGACTCAGCCTTTCCTCGGGGCCGATCGGCTCCAGGTCCCCCATTTGCTTGAGAAGATCTAATGTTTCCAGTGCTTCTTTTTCATCTACTATACCGATGGCAAAGCCGGTGTGAACCAAAACATACTGCCCCACCTGCACACCCGGCGTCAACTGAATGCTGATCGCGCGATGGACGCCGCCAAATTCTACATTTGCTTCATATTTGTCAATCGAGAGGATTTTTGCCGGAACAGCAAGACACATGCTCTTCTCTCCTTTGAAAATAAAAATGGGACGCAGATCAACGCAGGCTGCGCACGCAGATAAAAAACCAGATCAAAAAAACTTGTTTCGTTACGGCGTCACGATCACAGTCGCTTTTAGAAGTTCAACTTCTTCAAGAAGTTGAACTTCTAATCGACAGCGTTCTCCGCCCGAGCGCACGGGGGTCAAATCCCCGTGCTACGTCGCCAAGAAGCCCTCTGAAAGGGGGCTGGTGTTGAGCAGCCTCTTGGCAGCGGACGCAACCTTGACGTACCCCGCCACGGCACCGGCGTAGAGGCTTTAGCCGGTGTTGACGCTGCCAAGCCACCTAAAGGCTCGACGCCAGTCGTAAATTTTCATCCGCTGTGGTGTGCCGCAGGCTCATGATAACTCCCTTGAAAATAAAAATGGGATGCAGATCAACGC
>WFQU01000022.1 GCA_015486845.1 Anaerolineae bacterium
CTTTAGAGCCCGCTTTTGCCGGTAATAGGGAAAAACAGCTGCAATGGCAGGCCTTCATGCGGAAAGGAGAACTGATGGCTCCCGATTTCCCCGATATCATTGCCATCCTGCGTGGTTTCCTTTCCCCGCCACTGCAGTCAATTCGAGAAGGAAAACCTTTTGAAGCGTACTGGCTTGCTGGCGGCCCCTGGCGTACGGATATCGAGGACGAGTTTTCTTACGATTAGAGAGCAAGCTAAACAGAAAGCACGTCGAATCGGTAGACCTGATGCAAGGTTCTCGGTATACAAAACTGTTCTGCTCCAAATGGAATCGGCGAAACCCGCCCAAGTTCATCGCTCACCATAGAGGCCATTGAATAAGGCGGCATCCTGATACGGCTACAGCATCTCTCACGCAAACCATGTTCACCGGCATGGCCTTCGTGGGTCGGGACACTGTATCTTCCGCCGCTACATCGCCAACCTGAATGAGCCGGGACCATCGAACCCGCGATCTGCTTCCGCGAACCCACTGCGGGGGCAAGAAGAGACTGCTTTCGGGGAAATCGTCCCACTGAGCGCGCAAAAAAGGCCGGGAAAGTACTCTTCCCGGCCCTTTTCTGTCTCGGAACGGGGACGACGGGGGTTAAGCCCTCACCTGACATCTAAATTTTGGTACCGGAAATGGCATTTGAGGGCTTCTGGAGGCGTGAAAAAACGCTTATTTCGGGTTATTTCGGGTTCAACGCCGTCCTAACCGTGTTGGCAGTGCCTTTCAGCGGACTTTCACGGTTCAGATTGTATTCTGTCTTGCTGCTTGACGCAAATTGAGAATGCAAATCAGTTGTTCTGCTTCAACTAAGAAAAGAGGTTCCCCTGTTCTGCTTCAGACGCGAAAAGATCAGCGCGGTGAACATTACGTAACAGTGCCTCACCATGCCGCGGTGGGGGTTGGTACGCTCAATCGCATCCCCCAAGATGTAGCATCACATTTGGGAACAAGCAAGGAGGAGCCATTACGAAAGATCAGGTAGGGATGGAAGACACAGGGCCATTGGTGTTCCGTGGGGCGGAGTGTCCAACGTTTAACCCGTATGGTGTCATCACCTCAGCCTATCCCATTTGACGCTCGAAAATGTGCCAAACTGGCCTGGTTGCTGTTATAAGCCAGCCCTCATTTAGCAAACCACTTTCGAGGATGAAGGTATGCTCGGGACCATTCTTGCGCAGTTGTATTCGACACAGATTGAACTCCTGCGCCTCTCACGCTTGTTAACAGATGACAAGGATCTCGAAATACTGATTCTGCGCCAGCAGTTGGATGTGATGACCCGAACGCCCTCGAATCATAAAGGTGCCCAAGGTCATCGAATTCCGCTCGGAGTTACCCAAGTCGATGGTCAGTAAATTCCTGCGCCGCGTGCTGGTGGAAGAGGAGATCGCCAAGCAGCAGGCCAGCCAACAAGAAGACCAGACTAGCGAATAACCGACCATGAGGCGACCGTATCGGCCGAGCGTCGTGCCGAACGCGAAGCCCCGGTTGGCGCTAAGCTTCTCGGCGGCGCCCCCACATATTTATCGATGCGCACATCGTCTACGAATGCCCCTTCGGCATCATTCGTGTCGCCGTTGCTGCTGAAAACCAGCGCAAGCCAGACTTGCGGCTGGCCGGGGAGGTAACCCAGCGTGGGAACGTCCGTGAGATCTATGTTCAGTTCTCGCCAATCCCGCACCTGCCCGTGTGTGCTGTAACCGTGAAAATGAACGCCATCGGTCAAGACGCCTCGGAAGAGCACGTCATCAGCTTCTGAGTTGATCCAGGCCTGCATTGTGACCTGTGCGTCCGAAGCATCGGCAAGACTAAAGGGGCCATAGATCATAGCCGACTCGGCATTGTGCGGATAGTTGCTCCCGCAAACCAGACCTTCGCCGTCATCACCGCCACCCACAGCCCAGGCGCTGTGCGTTCCTGCAAATGCCCGGCAGGTTCGTTGGCCCCAGGTATATTCTGTAAACGAGTCGCCGCTATGATCGAACACGCGCCACTCGCCAGGACACTGGCCTTCGGAGGTTTCGTTGAGGATGGTTTCCCAACGGCCAGGTGCAGGATTGAATTATTTCATGAGCAAAGGCACATAGAGAAGCGTGTTGCCAGGTTCGCCCAGCAGAGTCCATATCGAGAAATGACTTGGCGTGGCCGTAATGCGATTGGTGGAGGCGTCTAACTGGCTCGTCGGCTCCTTCCGCCATTCCGTGCCGGTCCAGTTGTACAAGGCCAGGGTGTCTTCCTGAACCGCACCGACTTCTGATTCCGAATAAGTGATCTGCACCGTGTAAGCCAGTTGGGGCTGTATCAGTTCACCGGTATAATCTGTCGCTGAGACTTGGTACGCGTGTTGAATCCCTCTCAGGTCGCCCGTTGAAGGGATATCAGGTGGCGTGAGTGGCGTGTGCGTTACCGTTGTGTCCCAAACGAATGTACCCGGCGTAAATGTGTACTGCGTGCTATCCGTGTTGGATATCAGTTCGCCCCCTGCTGAGCGAATCGTGGCGGATGTACTGGGCGCACGGCGGAACACCATCAAGCCGCTGTCGTGACCAGATACATAAACACGACCTTCTGTTGCAGTCAGCTCGTAGACGCCACTTCCAACTCCTGGTAGCTGAATCACGTTCACATCGTATGGCTGAGTGACATCCTCCACGTCCACTAGATGCAGATACTTATAATAATCATAAATCACGTTGTTTCCGCATTCTATCTGTTTAGACATGTAGGCATCATAGCCGGTAACCGCTACGCGGCTTTGATGGGGAGCGAAGAGGGGCAGGTAGGACTCTTCTGACAGATTGGTCGACAGAATACGTAGCCCGCCGGTGCCGACGGATTGGGTAAATTCTGAAGCATAAACATAGTCGTCCCCGTTGTGGCGGGGGTGTGGAGCAATAGTAAGGTCTATGGCATAGCCGGGTAGTTTTTCTTGTACGACGGTCGGTTGAGCGGGATTACTGACATCCAAAATTTGCAAAGCGCCTGATACGACAATGTAAAGTTGGGTCCCCCGTACAGTTGCGGAGGATAAACCATAGGTGGCTCCATTAAAACGATAATTCGAAATATATCTGGGGTTGGTGGGAACAGAGACATCAAAGATGAACAGCCCACGCCCGTTTGAGATCGCATAGGCATAATTTCCGTCCACTGTGATGTATTTGTAGTCAATAACTTCATTAGAATGCCCCACACGAGTAGGTGTTGTGGGGTCGCTTATGTCGATCACTTGGAGACCGTTTTCCAGCACATACGCATAACTGCCTTTTACATCTACACCATAAACCTGACTTCCTGTCCCCTCCCACCTTCCTACGACCTGCAGACCGGCAGGATCTCCCAGATGCACTACAGCTAGCCCACGATTAAGATCTGCAACATAAGCATAGTTGTCGACGACTTTAACGGCAAAAGGCATGGCCACGGGGCTATCGTAAGCAGCCAGTTTATGCGGCGAAGTCCGGTCGCTGATGTCGACAACATGCATGCTTTGCTGATCCACAATCACAAAAGCTCGGTCTCCCGCAACAGCAACAACATTTGCTGCCAGATGATCCCCATGCGGGCTATCAGACAGATCGTAATACCCGACCTCAGTAGCGTTGGAGCTATCTAGGATGCGCAGGCCGCCTGCCGTGTCGGTAACGTAAACGTAAGGCGTGGCAACGGCCACACTTTTAGCAAACTGCCTGGTGTGATAAGAATGAACTTGAGTGGGGTTGGCAGGATTGCTGATGTCCACGACGCGAAGCCCGTCGCCGCTCCAATTAGCCGCATAAACATAGTTGCCAGCGATAGCCAAGTCAAAAGCGCTATCCACAGTATCGTTGTGACCTACCTCTTGTAACTCGCCTGGATTGGAAATATCAAAGACCCTCAAGCTATGCACAAATCCGACATAGGCATAATTTCCCGCTACGGCCACAGATAGCGCAGAGGCGTTCTTGATGACAAGGGAGGTCTGGCTGGGCTGTGTTGGGTCGTTGATATCGATCACCGCCAGAGCGCCGATTCCAAATGACCACTGGGAGCCGCGGGCCAAGGTCAGATAGGCGTGGTTGCCGTCAAGAGCGAGATCCGTGGCGTAATAGGTCGGACAGCCGTATGGCGGTACGTTCGCAGCAATCGCAAGAAACCCGGTCTGGCCAAGGGTGACAAGAGACGATTGGATGTTGATGCTGAAGATATACAAAGCATTTCCTGCCCCCACATAGAGTCTGTCGTTCCTGATGGCAATTGCACCCACAGTATCATGCAGCACTCGCGATTGCCCAACTACCGTCGGCTGGGCCGGATTAGATATGTCTAGAACCACCACCCGCGTACCTTGAGCAAGGTAGGCGAAACCGCCATCTATAACCACATCGCGAAGTGTTCCTCCGATCTGGTTCGCCCTCCAGATAATTCCAGATTGCTCGACAGTCGTTGCCTTACCCACATCGCCGCCAAACCATCCCACATCTGCTGTAGGAAACTCGATATCATAGAAGTTGCCGCCACGCTGCCAATGCCAGGAAGTCTGCGGCGTGAATGTCATCGTATTCCGGGAAGGAGCAGCGATGATCTGGGGCGGAACCTCAGCTATTGTCGTTGTAGGTTGGTTCATCAACAGTAATGTCAGAAAAATCAGCCCGATTAGCACCATGTATCGAATAAACGAGTGCGTTTTCATTTGTTCGTCCTCCCGAAATGCGGTTGAAATGAATGCCAATCATCTTTTGACGACATAAGGGACAAAGAGCGCTTCGTAAGTTGTGGTGCTCGCCTGGGGGGCGGTCGGCGTGGGTTGGACATTGCCGACTTTATCGGTGGCGACGCTGTAGAAGCGGTAGGTCGAGTGAATTTCACCTGAGAATATGGCTTGATTCCCCACCATGCCTGCTTGCCAAAGCCGGAAGGGCCCGCCATCCTTGGAAACATAGATATCATAATGGACAATGCCGGCGCCAGTCCCATCACTGCCCGACCACCTGACCGGGAAGAAGGGTGCATTGACCGCAGGCAAAGGAGCTACGGTACTGGTGGGAGGCTGAAGATCAACGGTGTTGGTGACGGTGTTTGTGGCGATGGGCGGGTTGACATCGAAGACGATCTGGGCGCTGTTGGTAATCGTATCGCCATGCAACAGCCCCGGCTTGAGCGCGGCGCTGAAGTCCACAAAGCCTTCGCCTTGTCCCGTTCCATTATTCGGAGGCAGGAAGCCGGCGAACGGATCTTCCGGAAAATCGCCTGTCAAGGGATCCACCGAACGGATGATCCAGGTCAGAGTACGGGTAGCAGCATCCAGTGCCACCTCCACATGCACCGGGTTTGGATCAGTGGTCACCCGGGCCGTTCCCTCGTAATGGTTCAAATTGGGTGGGACGGCCAACTCGACGTGATTG
Source organism: Anaerolineae bacterium (assembly GCA_015486845.1). Classification (GTDB taxonomy): domain Bacteria; phylum Chloroflexota; class Anaerolineae; order JAADDB01; family JAADDB01; genus WFQU01. The sequence goes on from WFQU01000022.1 coordinate 5,418, forward strand.
AATCCTATGGCGCCTAGCTGTACAGTCGTCAGGTCCAGGTTGGGAGCGAGCACGTCACTCACCATCACTTGTTGGGCGGGCAACATCGCCGTGGCTTTGTTTTCGAAGCTAATCCGATAATGCTGCATACTCTCACCGGCAATGAAACCAGCTTCGCCAACGCCTACTGTCCCCACCTTTTCGTTGGGGTCAAATGAACCGCCGGCATTGCCCGGATAATGATTACGCGGCCCAACTGGCTTGCAGACTAAAGGCTCTTCGGTTTGTTGTCTATAGCGTGTCGGATGAAATGGATTTCCAATGATGCTTTCCAGGGCTATATAAGGGCTGACCTTCCAACCAAAAAGCCAATTTATCCACGACATTCGCCAATAGGTCCCTGTCTGATCTGTGTATTTGTACATGGGGATGATGGTGACAAAGCCGGTGTAATTATCGGCAAGATAATGACGCTGGCCATCGGGGGAAGTCACAAGGGTTGTCGTGTGGAAGCCTGCGCCGCCAATGCCAGGGGCATCCATAGTGATATTGTGGATTGTCCAACCATTTAATGCCGATCCCGGTTGGGTGCCCACCGCATAAAGGTTACTCTGGACGTCACGTGCCACGCCAACGCAAGCTTTACCCAAGAAATTCTCGGACACATTGTCAAGAATCGCTCGATGTTTAAGCACGTTCCAAACGACCTGCAAGGCCGCTCTGTCAGCAGCCGGTATGCCATCCAGAACCTCAGAGCGGGAAAGTTCTGTTAGATGAGTGGCGTTACTGAAAATCGCACCAGCTTGTGCATGAATGGCGGAAGGCGTCAGGGACAAGAGTTCCAGATCGAAACTGGTTGAAGTGGGCACGGTTACCGTAAAGCTGGCTGAACCGCTGGCGCCAGGTCGCATTTTAGGCAAAATCAGAGGCATCAAGATGAGACCATCTGGCGCCTGCATAGTAGGGGGCTGCGGATCGACATCGAGTCCTTCCGGCACATTTGGTTGGGCAAATTTCGGGCCAAGCTCCACCTGCGCATTACGAGGAACCCCAGAGATGAAGACCAGGCCGCTAACGGCATCCACATTGCCTTTATTGCCATACGTCACTTCATACTTATACGCCCGCCCGATGCGAATGGTGTCCCGGCCAACCAGGTCAACCCATACTTGCGGACCACCCCCCTCTTCTATCGTAAGTGCATGGTCCAGCGTGACCGTTGCTGCTTGCTGGCGCACGCGCACATCGTACACGCCCGGCGCCCGTCCGATCAAGTTGAAAGTAGCATAGACCAGGGAGGAATTGATGACAGAGGCTTGCGTAGGGGTGATGACAGCGCTGTCTGACGCGACCAGTTCGTAGGTCATGTCCGCCGACAATTGTCCACCGCTCAAGGCAAGCGTGAGAGGGCCGGTATTGCCAGCGACAGTTGGAGAGACAGAGCGGAGTCCAAAATGCAGGGCTTTTGCTTGAATTTCGAAATTGGCGGCGCCGTCCGGCAAAGAGGCGGGATAGGCTAATACATAATAAGTTGCTGCTGATGTGTCAGCTGCAACGACACTCACATCAGCCTGAAGAGATTCAACATAACGGGCATCAAATTTCTCTCGCGTCGGCATGTAGTTCTTGGCGACGTAAACCTCAGTGATGCCTGAGTCGTTGGCAAGATCGAGGGTAACAAGGACATCTTGCCCTGTCTGCGGCGTGAATTTGAACCAATGGGATTCCCCGGCAGTCGCAAAGTGCCTCGTCAAGGATGTCCCATCGACGACAAGCTCGGGGAGATCCAGGGCGACCGGCGCTGTTGAACGAGTACTGTTATTGCTCCGGTTCCGTCCTTCAAAAACGTCGCCGCGCGAGTTGGTTTCCACCTGCCAGTGATAGTTCCCTATTACGCCGCCAGGCACGCGAATCTCGGCCGAGAAGACGACGCTCTCCTCAGTCCCCAAGGAAACGTTCTCCCCGACCAAGATTTCACCTGCCACCAGCGTATCTTGGCCATTTGCGTTTTCAGATACGAGAGAGATCGTATCATGCCAGGGGCCTATGGCGAGTTCAGCACCACGGTTGACAACGGTCCAATGTACCGTGGCTGTATCTCCCGCCATTGCAGACGAAGGCCCTGAAACCTGAGAAACCGCCAGATCGATCTTGGAATCCGCCGTCTCCACGAACTCATAAGCACCCATATCGGCATAGGCACCGCCCGCCGCAGGCGTGCCCGTATTGGCTGTACGGGGATCGTCATAACGCGCCGCCCCCATGAAATCGTTAGCCGGAGCCGCAGCGCCGTCCGCGGCGTCGATGGCCGGGGAGACGTAGTTCAGTCGGTAGTTGTCCCGGCTTGGATTCTTGTATTTGGGATTGGCGGAGATGTTGCCATTGCTGCCAGTCTGATCGGGCAGGCCCTGATAGTTGCCGTGGGTTGCGTTAGGAGACCAGACATCCGTATAGCGCACCGTAGGCGAAGGATCAATGTCGTGTAAAATGCCCACATCGATGCTGTTGGTCACCAGAGAATTGACAAGGGTAAGGACGCCACCGTGCGCCACCAGGCCGATGCGATTGTCATCGAAAGTGCTGTTGATGACGTGAGCTGTAGCCGCTCCCAGCCAGGCGACAAGCCCTCGATCATTGCCCGTAATCACACAGTTCTCGACAGTGGTGGTGCCACCCTGGACGAGAATGCCATCATAGAAGCCATCGCTGATGATGCAATTGCGAAGAGAAACCGCGCTGGCGCCGCGCGTGCGAATCATGCCACTCTGATTCCAGCCTCCCGTGGCGGAACCGCCGCCGTACTGCACGATGACATGCTCAAGAGCCGCTTCTCCTTCGATGTCGAGCGCCATCCAGTCCCCCGGCGCCGGTGTGCTGGCCGAACCATCATGGTTGGAGTCACCGCCGATTTCGTCGTCTTTGATCGATGTGAAGACAATGGGCTGCGCCAGCGTGCCAGGAGCATGCAGATGGCCACCAGCCTGAACGATGATGTTTTTCCCAGCTTCGAGTTTGACCATGGCGCCCGGCTGCAGGGTGAGCGTCTTTCCAGCAGGAACAATCACATCGGCAGTGACCAGATGCAGGAAGGTATTGGACCAGGTCTCGTTGGCGGTCAAAGCGCCAGCATGCTTGACCTGGATGTAGCGCATCTCTACGTAGTCATTGATGTTCACCTGTCCGTTGTCCAGAGTAGTGAAGCCGTTCCAACTCCCCGGCAAGGGAGCGCTGGCATCACCGTCCAGATTCGTATCATTCCCAGCGGAATCATCGGCCAGGGCGGTGCAGATGATCGGTTGGGCGGCTGTGGCCGGGGCATTGAGCACGGCATCGGCTTCGATGGTGATGCCCGTGCCATCGACAAATTTGACGATGGCGCCCGGCTGCACTGTGAGCGTGACATGAGGCGAAAGGATGACGTCCGCATCTACGACGTGGATGGTTCCGGGCCCCCAGGTTTCATTTGCCGTCAAGCGCCCACTGTGCCAATTGACAGCGTTGTTGACCAACACTTGCCGCGCGGCTTCGCCTTTGATCTGCCCGCTAGCATCACGGAAGATGGCCCGCAGTTCATACCAACCATCTTGCAACGGACCCGTGTCCCACGTCATGGCGGCGTGGGAAGAAAGTCCCGTTCCCAAAGTGATGACAGCGCCATCATGAGCGTAAGCCTTCACGTCCACGCTGGCCGTGGCATGTTGTGCATCCTCGCCCAAAGTAGCCCAACGCAATGTCGCCACACCATGCAAGTAGGGACGAGGCGGGTCTATCCAAACATAAATGGGAAGAGCCGTCAGGAAGGGACGGTAGTTGACATTGTCGGACACAGGTGCGCCATTGGGGTTGTTATTGGCGCCGAGCCCGCAGTGATCTCGCGCCGCTGAGGGATCGTTGGGTCCGGCGGGATCGCCCCAGTAATTTTGCTGGGCGTCCAGACACAAGGCCGAGGCGTTCACCACGGCGGCGTTCGTGTTGCCGGTCAGGATATTGTAATGGATAAGCGGGGCAGCGTTGTCCCAGGCGGCTATCCCCCGCTTATTGTTATGAATTCGATTGAGGCGGATACGGGGAGCGGCGGCAGCCCCGGCCACAGCGACTCCATCACCGCCGTTGTCGTGGATGTCGTTCAATTCCAAGATGGGCGACGCATTTTCTACATACACCCCGCCGTAGGCTGACCAGCCGATGATGCTGTCCCGGATGGTGACATCATCGACACCCAAAACACGCACATTGCCTCCGTAATAGCCCAAATTGCTTCCTCCCCCGTAACCAATCCAGACATGTTGCAGGACATTGTCATGGCTGGTGGAAGCAAACTCTATCCGGCCCCAGTCGACCGGAGCCGGTGAAGTGGCGTCGCCATCCCCGTTGGTGTCGCCGCCATGCGTATCATCCAATGTGGAAGTGAAAAAGATGGGCTGTGCCGCCGTGCCCTGCGCCACCAACGACCCGTTGACGAAAAGAGCAC
>WFQU01000023.1 GCA_015486845.1 Anaerolineae bacterium
CCCTAATTCTGGGGGTGTGTTGCTCCCCCCAAGGTTGGGGGATAGGGGGCATTTTCATCCGCTGTGGTGCGCCTGTCTGCGTGCCCGCACAGGCAGGCCGAAGGCTCATGATGGCTCCTCCGAAATGGCTGTTTTTATCTCTGCGTTCTCCGCGAGCTCTGCGGTAAGAAGACTTTTTTCAGGAAAGCCATCTAAGCTTTATGCAATTCCCGTACTAACGCTTCCAGGGCAGTTAATTGCGCTGTGATCATTTCCTGTTTTTGTTGTTGCTGGCGTTGGTTTTGGTGCAATTCTCGTTCTAAGGAAAGCATGCGTTCCCGCAATTTGCGAATCTCTGTTTTTAGGTTGAAATTATCCTGGGCGATGACGCTGACTAATTGCCGGGTCTGCTGCTGGCTGTTCAAGAGCAGTTGCTGCCCCTCATTGAGGGCCTGAATGGTGTTTTGCCAGATGGCTGCCGCCGTCGAAGCATTGTGCGAGCGTGCTATGTCTGTGTTCTCGGCCTGCTGAATCGTTTCTGTTGGCATGGCGAGCAAAGGTGCTTGCCCTTTGCCGCTCAAAATTTCGGGCAATTCGGCATAACTGTAGCCGTTCTTGCGCCATTGGTGGATTTGACGCAAAAAACGCAAATCTTCTTCGTTATAGTAGGGGTAGCGCAGACCTTCTTTTTGTGGATCGCGGGCCGTGGCGGAAAGATAAGCGGTGAAAGTCTTGCCCCAGCGGCGTAACGTGCTGCGCGAAATGCCTAATTGCCTGGTAACTTCGCCAGGAGGGTATAGTCTGCCCATGGCGCTCTCCTTGATGCCGGGCTGTGGCGGGGAATGTCTGGCCCGGTTGGTTCTACTTGACCCGGTAATCCGCGTCGACGACTTCTTCCTTATTGGCCTTGACTTTTCCCGAAAGTGCTGCCTCGTGTTCGGCTACCACGTCCTTGGGCGCCAACTGAATGAAAAGCCGGAGGCCCAGGACGATGGCTGCAATATCATCGATTTGGCCCAAGACGGGAATGAAATCGGGGATGAAGTCGAACGGCACCAAAACGTACAACGCGGTGACAGCCGGGATCCCGACTTTCAAATAAGAGGGAACGCGGGGATCTCGTAACAGACGCCACGCTAATTGTACTTCGTGATTGATTTCTCTGATTAGCTCACTATTGCTTTTATTTTTGTTCTTCTTGGCCATTTGTAAACCTCTTTGTTCCAAGATCGTTATTTCAATCCTGTGGTAAACATCTTATACTTGTCTTCTATTATAGACGGATATGTCAGGCTTGTAAAATCGTGCCGTTAGCCGGGATTCACTTCGAAAATCCACAGCCGGCTCAAAGCCGGATGGCAATGTACGGCACCAACATTTCGGCCGGCGAAAGCCCCCCGTGCCGGCCCAACATCTTTTTCGGCTGCTTGACGAAAGTGCACTGTTTGAGAGCAAAAACGGTCACATCACCTAGGCGGGTTTGCGTTTCGACGGAAACATTGTCGCCAAAAAGCCGGGCGGAAAGCACATCCGCCGTCGGCACGGCCACGAAGCAGTCGCCGAGCTTGCCGTTGATGTAAGCAATGACATCCTCGACTAATCCTTGCCGGGCGTAGAGATACGTGGTGCGGCTATCGCCGGTCGGTGGTAAGAGCAGCATGTCCGCTAAAATAGGGTGATCGTCCAGCTTGACCACAAACGCCGCCGGCGTGCTGATTTGCCCGTGGTCGGCGGTGATGATGAGCAGCGTGCTCGGATCCGAGACTTTGTGCAGCAGTTCGGATAACAGTGTGCGGCCAATGGCTTCTAACTCGGCTTGCCAGCTTTCCTGATTGGGCCCGTAAACGTGGGCGCTGCCGTCGATGGTGTGCCAATAGGCAGAAATGTAAGTCGGTGACTGGGCCGGCTGCCGCATTGCTTGCCGCAATTGCACGGCTAAGTCTGCCATGGTCACGGCGCCCATGACGTCCTGACTCGTTCCCTGGTAATGGATCTTTGAAAGCGGCGATTCGGCGAATGGATACCAGATATGCACACTGGTTTGAATACCGACGGCTTCGAAGTTGTGCACGGCGGTGGGTGTCATTAAAAATGTGGTAGGATCGACGCCCCAAACAGCTTGCAGCGTACCGTTGCGTTTGTCGCCGCTGGGCCGCCAGAAAATTGTGTCCACAACAGCTCCGTAATGCCGCAGGAGCAGCCGAAAGCCGGTGATGCCGTGCTGCCCCGGCGGGTAGCCACTATTGATGCTGGTGAGGGCCGCGCTGGTAGTGGATGGCACCACTGAAGTGAGCGGCGCATAAATGCCCCGGCCCGTAATTTCATGCCAGGGCGAGTCGGGAAAATCCGCCAACTGTTGGTTGAGCTGTTGGTAGCCCAGCGCGTCAATGGTCAATAGAATGACCCGGCGGATATTCGTGCCAAAAGTTTGCCAAAACTGTTCTGGCAGTGGCGGCTCACCGGGGATTTTCTTGCCCAAGATAGTCGCCACAGTGCCGGCCAGGTTGGCGATGGTCAAATGTTGGCGGTAGGCCGGCCAAATATAGTCCGCCGGCAATTGTTGAGCTACGTCGTTATCCGGCTTCTGTCGTAAAGTCTGTTCTATTTCATGCTGTAAGGTCATGGTTATGGGATGTTCCTTTCGCTATCGCAAAACCCGGACTGGATACCCGGGGCGAAAATGAATACTGACAAATCGTAGTGTAACGAAAAAGCTCTGGCCGCGCAATTGCCGTTCTTGCATTTGTTGCCACGGTTGCGTTCGGCTGCGCTGATTGGGGTATGGTCAGTTTTGTTACACACAACGTCTAATTGACGATATGAGGCTTTCTGTGTATGCTGTACATCTAACACTGCCGGGAAAAAGAAGGCTATGACATTACACGACGCGTGATGCTGGCTCGGTGATCCCCCGGCTAGATGAAATTAATCGACAGGAGATGCAGTATGAAAGTACTGGTTACCGGCGGTGCCGGTTTTATCGGCTCGAATATCGTGGATGGCTGCTTGGCGGCCGGCTATGACGTAGCGGTTCTGGATAATCTGCACAACGGCAAGCGGGAAAACGTCGCCCCAGCGGCCCGGTTGCACGAAGCCGATTTGCGGGATATGAACGCGGTGGAAACGGTTATTCGGCAAGAGAGGCCGGAAGTCATCTTTCACGAAGCGGCGCTGGCGGACGTGCGGGAATCCGTGCAGAAGCCCCAGGCGTATGCCGAGAACAACATTATTGGTTCTATTAATTTGCTGGAAGTGGCCCGGAGGCACGGCGTGCGCAAAATTGTTTATGCGTCCACCGGCGGGGCTTGTTACGGCGAACCGGAGCATTTGCCGGTCACTGAGGATCACCCTATCAACCCGCTGGAACCTTATGGCACCAGCAAACACACGGTGGAGCATTACTTGTTTCTTTACAAGCATAATTACGGCCTGGATTACACGGTTTTGCGTTATCCGAACGTTTATGGGCCGCGGCAAGACCCCTTTGGCGAGGCCGGCGTTATCGCTATTTTCACCCACAAAATGATGGCTGGGGAGGATTGTGTTATCAACGGCACGGGGAAGCAGGAACGGGATTTCGTGTACGTGGGCGATATCGTGCAGGCCAACTTATTGGCGGTAGACCAGGGCTCCGGGGCCATTTATAATATCGGTTGGGGACAACCTACCAACATCAACGAGATTTTTGCGGCGTTGCGGGACGCTACCGGCTACAAAAAAGAGGCTATTTACGGGCCGGCCAAATTGGGCGAAGTATACCGCATTTATTTGGATAGCAGCAAGGCGCAACGGGAATTGGGCTGGCGGCCGGAAGTGCTGTTGGACGAAGGCATCCGACGCACTGTTGAGTTTTTCCGTTCATAAAAGACCTGTGGCCGGGCACACTGGATTTTCGTGTAGCGCGCCCGACGCAGGCAGGCGCATCACAGCGGATGAAAATGACGTCATACTTTGTTTGTCGTCGTGAGGCGGCTAAAGCCGCTCCGAAAGGACTTGCGGCCAGGCGACCACCTACGTGGTCGCGATGACGCCGACACATGACAGGTCATGTGTCGCCCCCTCGGCGCGGTTTCAACCGTGATCATGGTTCGTGGCAGCGAAGTTAAATGCACCTGATGCTCAAGCCGCATCTCAAGCCGCATCCGTGATGCGGCGTCCTTGGTCCCAAAACGGCGGGTCACGGACCCGCCTGGAGCACGGTAATAAGTTTTTTGGCGCTCCGCGTCTTGGCGGCTCTGCGTCAGCTATTTTCAAGGAAGCGCACAATGAGAATCGGATTGAACGGCTGGTTTTGGGAGCAACGCTCCACTGGCAGCAGCCAATATTTACACTATTTGCTGCATCATTTAGTGGAAGTTGCCCCACAAAACGAATACATTGTCTACACGCCGGGCACATTTAAGCCGGCGCTGGATCGTGGCCTCTCGCACGTTCAGGTGGTTACGTTGCTTTCTCCTTTCGACAACCTCTCCGAGAACTTGACCAAAGTGTGGTTCGAACAATTTGCTTTCCCCCGGGCTTGCCGGCGCGACAAAGTGGATATCATGCACGTGCCTTATTGGGGCTCGCCGCACTACACGACGTTGCCGACGGTGGTGACGGTCCATGATCTCATTCCTATGCTGCTCGTCAGCTACCGGGGCAGTATCTTGGTGCGCACTTACACGAAATTAGTTTCTATGGCAGCCAAACGGGCCGATGTGATTATCACCGACTCCCAGGCTTCCCGGCGCGACATTGTCAATTACTTGAAGCCGAAAGGGAAAGAAGTGATAGCCATCCCGTTGGCCGTGGAAGAGACCTTTCATCCCATCCGTGACGAGCAACGGCTGCAAGCTATCCGCGATCGTTACAATCTACCGGAACGGTTCCTGCTTTATTTGGGCGGCTTCGACCAGCGCAAAAACGTCGTGACCCTGATCCAGGCATATCAAGCGATTCTCACCGCACCGGAACAACCGGCCGGCAACGGAGATGACGTTGTGGCTCCGGAGACTAAGCAAGTCGCTTTAGTGATTGCCGGCAAACTGCCAGCGCAGCCGAGCCGTTTTTTCCCAGATCCCAGACAAATTGCCGCGGAGTTCGATTTGGGCAATCGCGTTCAGTTTATTGGCTGGATTGACGAAGAGGATAAACCGACGCTCTACACGTTGGCCGAAGCATTGATTTTCCCCTCGCTGTACGAAGGTTTTGGCTTGCCGGTCTTAGAAGCGATGGCCTGTGGCACGCCCATTATCGCGGCTAACACGACTTCTTTGCCGGAATTGGTGGGCGAGGCGGGTATTTTGGTGGCGCCTCGTGACGCCGTGGAATTGGCTGAGGCGATGATTGCTATTTTGGAAGACAGAGCGTTACACCAGGCGTTGAGCGAGGAAGCGCGCCACCGGGCCGGCATTTTTACCTGGCGACAAGTCGCCGAAGCCACGTTGGCCACTTACGAAAAGGCTACCGCCCATTTTGCCGCCAAGGATGAGGATCAGTGACCAAGACAGAACTGTCGGAATCGGCGGCTGCCAGAGCCGCTGAACGACGTGATATTCTCGACGAAAACACCGCAACGTTAGCCGCCCGGCTGGAAGCATGGGGGGAAAAGCCTTTTCGGACCCGGCAAATCTGGCAATGGGTCTACCGTAACTTGGCCGGCCACTTCAGTGCGATGGACAATCTTCCCCTGCCTTTACGCCAGCGTTTGGCAGAAACGTATACTTTGCAGCCGTTACACCCGTTGCTCACCGAAGTCTCCCCCGATCGGCTCAGCCGGAAGCTCCTTTTTGCTTTGCCAGACCGCGCCACCATCGAAGCAGTGCTCATGTTTTACCGCCAACGGCGCACTCTGTGCATTTCTACCCAGGCCGGCTGCGCCATGGGCTGCCCTTTTTGCGCCACCGGCTTGGGCGGCTTTGTGCGCAATCTCACGGCTGGGGAAATCGTGGCCCAGGTGCTCTATTTCGCTCGCTGGCTCAACGATCCGCGGGCCGGTGGCGAGGCAGCGGCGCCTGTACCCCGGCCGACCAGCGTGACAAATATCGTCTTCATGGGTATGGGGGAACCTTTTGCTAATTACGATGCCGTCTGGACCGCCATCCGCCGCTTGACTGATGACCGGGGGCTTAACTTGGCCGCCCGGCACCTGACTATTTCCACCGTGGGATTGGTGCCCGGCATTCGCCGCATGGCAAGCGAACCGTTGCAGGTGAATCTAGCCATCTCGTTGCACGCGCCCAACGACGCGTTGCGTGACCGGCTGATTCCGGTGAACCAACGTTATCCGTTGGCTGTGTTGTTGGCCGCGGTACGGGAATACATCGCCGTCACGAACCGCCGGGTGACCTTCGAATACGCGTTGATGCGCGGCCTTAACGATTCGCCGGCGTTGGCGGCAGAACTGGCCGAGCTGCTCCGAGGGATGTTAGCCCACGTCAATCTGATCCCGTTGAACCCAGTGGCCGGCTCGCCGTTTCAACCCTCGTCGGCAGAGGCGGTGCGCACGTTTGCCGACATATTGCGCGCACAGCGGATTCCGGTCACGTTGCGGTTGCGCCGGGGCGTGGAAATCGGTGCCGGCTGCGGCCAGCTCAAACGGGAGCAACAAACACTGTCATTCGTAGCAGGAGAAAAATGATGAGACAGACTGTACGAATTGCGCCTTCGCTGCTTTCGGCTGATTTCGCGGCTTTGGGCGAGGCGCTGGGGCAAGCTGATCAAGCTGGCGCTGATTGGATGCACATCGACGTGATGGACGGCCATTTCGTGCCGAATTTGACTATCGGCCCGCCGGTGCTGAAAGCGCTGCGTCCACACAGCGCTTTGCCTTTCGATGTGCATTTGATGATCACGCAGCCGGAACGACTGATTCCTGCTTTTGCCGACGCCGGGGCCGATTGGCTCACGGTACATTGGGAAGCGTGTCCGCATTTGCACCGCATTGTGCAGCAAATTCGCGAGCTGGACAAGCGGCCCGGCGTAGCGCTGAATCCGGCCACGCCGGCCTCTTTCCTGGCGGAAATATTGCCGTTTGTGGATTTAGTATTGGTGATGAGCGTGAACCCCGGCTTCTCCGGGCAGGCGTTCATTCCGGAGATGCTGTCCAAGGTGGCGGAGCTCGCCGCTGTGCGCCGGGCGCGCAAACTGGACTTTCTGATCGAGGTAGATGGCGGTGTGGGCCCGGCCAACGCGAGCGATTTGGTGCGAGCTGGTGCCGACGTATTGGTAGCCGGCACAGCGCTTTTCCGGGCGCCGGGCGGGATCGGCCGAGCTTTGCCGGCGCTGCGTGCCGCCGCGTCGATTTGAAAATAATTCGCCAGGCCATAAATGTGAATGTTTCCCGCCGTGATGATCTTCATGGAGGTGTAAGCCAATGGTGACAGAGCATGATAAAATGTTTCCCCGTTTTGCACTGTACGGATTCCTCAAGAATTTACGCTTCTTCGAGCCTTTCCTGATCCTGATTTTTCGCGAGGTGGGACTGAGCTTTTTACTCATCGGCTCGCTCTACGCGGTGCGGGATGTGGCAACGAATTTGTTTGAGATTCCGACCGGCGTGTTCGCCGATGCTGTTGGACGGCGTAAAACTATGGTGATGGCTTTTGCCGCTTATATCGTCTCGTTTATGGTGTTTTATTTCGGGCAGGGATTCTGGTTCTACGCTTTGGCCATGGTATTCTTTGCTTTTGGTGAGGCGTGTCGTTCCGGCACGCACAAAGCGTTGATTTTGGAGTATCTGAAAATCAACCAGATGGAGCGTCTTAAAGTCTCATATTACGGCCGCACGCGCTCGGCATCCCAATTCGGATCGGCTATCAATGCCCTGATTGCCGCCGCTTTGGCTTTCTACACGGGCAGTTATCGGGTGATGTTCCTCGCGGCTACATTTCCCTATTTGCTGGATATGGTGAATTTAGCTACCTACCCCCGGGAATTGGACGGTGAACTGACGGCCGTGCATTGGCAGACTATCGGTGTGCAGGGTAGACAGACGCTGCGTGATTTCGGCGACATGTTCACCGATTGGCGTGCCTGGCGTGCTATTCTCAATAGTGCCGGGTTCATGGCCTTGTTCAAAGCGACTAAGGATTATTTGCAGCCGATTCTGGAACACTTCGCGCTGGCTTTGCCGATCTTTTTAGCGCTGAGCGGTAAACAGCGCAGCGCCGGCGTGATTGGGATCGTGTACTTCTTCATTTATCTGAGCACCAGTTATGCCTCTCGTAGTGCCGATCGTTTTAGCCGCCGTTTCTCAAATTTGGGGCGGGCCATTAATTTGAGTTTTTTGATTGGCGCCGCGCTGTTATTGGTAGCCGGTTTAGCCGCCTGGCTGCACTGGACATTGATTTCCATCATCGTTTTCCTGTTTTTCTACATGTTCCATAACTTACGGCGGCCGATGAATGTTGCTTTCATTAGTGATCAGATTTCCCATAAAGTGATGGCTTCGGGCTTGTCGGTGGAATCCCAGGTGACGACTGTACTCGCCGCGCTTTTTGCCCTGTTGTTAGGTTGGCTGGCCGACCTGCTGGGTGTCGGGGCAGCGCTGGCTATTTTAGGGGTCATGGTGCTGGCTATGTACGTTTTTGTGCGGGTGGATGAACAGCCGGCTGCGACTTCCCATTCTTGATAAAGTCGTGGGGAAATGACTCATTGTGGAAAGAATCAAGGCGGCCGGCAATAAAGTCATCTGGCCGCTATCATGTTTCACTGGGCGAATGGTGACAAAAGTGGTATAATTGAGCAGCTAATGAACAGAACTCAACGAATAAGAGCGCGGGAAGTGATGGGGGCGATCTTAAGATAGCCCAAATGCGCCAACGTTCTGCGTGTCAAAGAATCGTGACGAACTTGACGAATGGACGTGGCTTGATCATATCAGCATGTACTATTTAAAGGGACAGACAATGGGGATCCAGGAACTGGTCATAGAGATGAAATTACTAGAGCGTCGTCTGACGCTCTATGAGGAAAAATACGGTGTGTTGAGTGAGGATTTCTACACTGCGCTCATGGCGGGCCAACTGGAACGATATGACGATTTCGATGAAATTCGCGCCGACTTTAGTCGAGGGAAGGGTATCTACGAAACTTGGTTGCGGCGCAAGGAAGCATACACGAAGCAAATGCATCAGCATGAGTTCACTGAAATGCTGCGAATTCAGCCAGTTTACTGAAAATGATTGACAATCCCCTGCGGTCATTAACCCACTACAGCCTGTTTGTGGAAGATCTGCTTCAGAGACATAGCGTGAAGCATTCGACGCTAACAATTTGGTCGGATAGCCGTTATACGGGAGTGGCCGAAGGAGAAATATTTTTCACCAATAACATCCGGCTGCGCCTGCGGGAAGAATTGGGATTCGATTTGTCGCTGGTATAAGCGCCCACAAGGCCAATGATCTCACATTCCTTCAGTATTTCTCCTGAGAGGATGAGTATCTTTCCCCTCATGATCTAACAGTACTCTATTTTTTTATGCCCTCACCATAAGATTGGAACGTTTTGGCACAGTTGAAATTCGTTTTGATGTATTCACCGTAGCTCCATCCTTCGAGGTTCCCAGATTTTATGAGAAGCCAGGCACATTTGTTATATTGCCCGAGAATAGTGAGCTTGTCTCCCCTTTTTACTGCACCAATTCGCTTTTCATCCGTACCGGGATCATCACGAATATTGAGTCGATTAGCAGCAGTCACGACGCCCATTAGCGCCTCGGCCGGAGCTGGATCCATGGTATATATAAGAATCTGAAGATCGGGCACTAAGAGAATGTTGAGCATTCTGTTAGTGTGAATCACCGACAAGTCACGGTTCGGTAGATTTTTCGCATTTACGCCCTTTGTTAACAGAAGCGATTTATTACTGTTCCAATCAACCCACCAATTCCAATCCTCATCACAAGCCCTGAAAAATCTAACAAGGTATTCGCCCATTAATTGTGCGTTTCCTTTGTCCTGGTTGTATTTAGAGAGATTTATGACAAGTGAAGCCTCTTTAAGGTGGGCTGCCGGCCCAATCAATTGAGCGTCGGCAAGCTTCAGGGGACCTACAGCAACATAATTTTCTTCGCCATCGACGTCCTTGCCCTGTGTAAAAGTCCATCCATCATCCGCGAATTCATCAACGATAGTCTCTCTCTTAATCGGAAGATATTGGCCTTTTCTTGAAGTGGAAGATGGCACGCCGGTTTTGGCTTCCTGCTTTGGCGTTATTGTGGACTGCGGCATCGTTGTGGATGGTGGTGAACTGGGAGTGACGGTGGCAGATTCGCCGCAGGCAATGGTCAACAGGATCAAAGCGATAATGCCGGTTATTACGAGAAGATGCGACTTCATCATATCCTCCTTGTTGTGGAACATGAACCCAGACGCGGCGGCAACGGTTTTTGGTCAGGAAGAAGCCTCGCTGGCCTGGTTGATCGTGATTTTTAGTTGTTTGATCATGTGTAGTC
>WFQU01000024.1 GCA_015486845.1 Anaerolineae bacterium
ACTTTTAGTCGCTGGGCCGAATTGTTACCCCCGGCCTCCAATTCTGGGGGTGTATTGCTCCTCCCAAGGTTGGGGGGGTAGGGGGCGTTTTCATGTGCTGAAGCGTATCCAAACGTTGCCAGTTTGTCAAGATTGCAGCCGCGGTAAAGTGAGCAAAGCATGGGGTACAATGAGTGTTTGTAACGGCGAACCTAAGGCGCTTTGAGCTAATGCTAAGGCCTCTTCAACGCTATTGGCTGGCACCATGTGACACGCACGCACTATTTTTGGTTCCTGGGCGCCTACAATAACCACTCGAGCATCGCTCAATACTTGAGCCATGATGTAAGCGCGCTGAGCGCCCGGTGGGTACCCTTCCGCCTCTAAACGAGCTTTCAGCACTTGTGGCGATTGGGCGGAGCGCATGGCCGCGAGAAAACGTTGTTCCCCTGTGCCTTGCCCGGCGCCTTCCGGACAGGGCGCGGGGATAATGAGAAAGCCGCCGGGTCGCAATACCGGCCGCGGTGCAAAATAAAGATAGCTGGCCGCCCGGCTGGCCTGATACAGGTTGATATCTTTTGGCCAGCCGACGCCGCCGATGATGGCATCGTATTGGTGCGCAACGGGCACTTCGTAAGCCGCACCGGCGATCTGAGCCAAATGCGTCTGTACCTGTTCTGGATCGCCGGCTTTCGCTGCTAACAGGTGACCGCCCTCATCGACAACAACATTTAGGATGAAGCGAAGCCCAGCCCGGTGGGCGCCTTCCTGCACCGCACGATGGAACGGATTGCCCTGAAGCTGGCCTAAACGCACGCCAGGTCGCCCCAACATGCCTGGTCCATGTGTAAATGCGATGGTCGGCTCGCCGCCCGCGCCAATGGTCGCCGTCTTGCCGCCGCCGCTATAGCCGGCAAATTGATGTGGCTCCACGATGCCGGTAGCTAAGAGCAAATCGCTTTCGTAAGCCAGCCGATTCAGCCAGTACGGCACGCCTTCTTCATCCACGCCTAAATCCACTAGATTCGCCGCCCTGGCATCGTGGTCGAAAACAGCGTATTTTTCTATCACCTCTGAGCCTAATTTGGCTGCTTTCTCGGCCTGTGTGCTGGGGCGATGCAGCCCCACGGCACAGATGAGCCGGATGTCTGCTTGGCGGACGCCGGCCTGCCCCAGCGCATCTAGCAGCGCTCCCACCAGCAAACGATCTGGCGATGCGCGCGTCGCGTCGGTAAACAAAATTGTAACTGTCATCCCGGACCGGGCGATTTCCACCAAAGGGGGGGTGCCCAACGGCTCGGCAACGGCTTGGCTTACCGCTTCGGCGGGATTGGCTAACGGCGGCTGTGCATTGGCGTGGACGATTTCTGCCTGGACGCCGGGCGGCAAGCGAAAAGTCAATGTTTCTCGGCTGAAAGGCAGCGTGTAAGGGCTCATTTACATTACTCCCTGCGTCTGTGACGGGAAAGGCCGCCGGAGTATTGGCTCCGGCGGCCCTCGGCTTCGTCATATTTCTGGTGCGACAGCTACCCGCTCTATAACCCGGCCATTTTCATGGAGTGGCGGATCAGCGCGGCAGAGCGCATGAGCGCGGCTTTTTCGTCGTCCGTGAGTTCAATCTCGAAGACTTTTTCCATACCGCCGTGGCCCAAAAGCGCCGGCACGCCGAAATAGATATCGCTCAAGCCATATTCGCCGTCTAAATAAGCGGATACCGGCAGGATCATCTTCTTGTCTTTGAGGATGGCTTCCGCCATTTTGGTGACTGCCGCGCCGGGGGCGAAATAAGCACTCCCTTTCTGCAACAATTTCACGATTTCGCCGCCGCCGCCGCGCGTCCGTTCCACAATCGCATCGATGCGATCTTGTGGTAAAAGATGTGTAATAGGCACGCCGGCAACAGTCGAATAGCGCGGCAAAGGCACCATCTCATCGCCGTGACCGCCCAAAACGAAAGCGTGGGTGTTTTCAACGGAAACATTGAGTTCCATGGCAATGAAAGCGCGCATCCGGGCACTATCCAACACGCCGGCCTGTCCCATGAGTCGCTCTTTGGGGAAACCGGTTACCTTTTTGGCCAGATAAACCATGGAATCTAGCGGATTCGTGACCAAAATGATGATGGAATTGGGCGAGTATTTGGCAACTTGCTCGGAGACGCTTTTGATGATGCCGGCGTTGACCGTGACTAAGTCTTCCCTGCTCATGCCCGGCTTGCGAGGTACGCCGGCGGTAATGACCACGATGTCCGAATTGGCCGTATCAGCATAGTCAGATGTGCCTGCGATGTGGGTGTCGAACCCGAAAATGGGCCCTGTTTCCATCAGATCCAGCGCTTTGCCTTTGGGCATATCGCCGACTTGGGGAATGTCGACTAGAACGATGTCACCTAATTCTCGTTCTGCCATCCATTGGGCTGTCGTTGATCCAACAAAACCTGCTCCGATCACACTAATCTTTGTGCGCATTCTAAACCCCTTTCTTTAGCTTGTTACAATCACCAATGTTGCAAACCACGAATGAACTAAATAGCATAACAGCGTCTATGACCGGCAAGCGTCACGCCGGACTCACGGCGCCCGGCAGGACGACTTGTTGCGTAGCTTCTGACTGCTTGCTCTCTTGCCACGACTGACCGTCCGCTAATAAAACCGGCTTCAACGAAGCAATACCAACCTCTAACATTTCTAAGGTTGGTTCTCTGGTGGTCAGTCCTTGCATCCACAAGCCAGGCGTGATCAGCCAGCGCAATGGCTTGTTATCAGGGTGGTTGGCACTCAAACGGATGAGTTCATACGCCAGACTGGAAACAACTGGGATCAAAAGCAACCGCGAAAGCAGCCGTAACCACAATTGGGGGTAGTGGAGCGGTGCAAAAACGATAATGGAGATGAGCAGCACGAACAGGATGAAACTGGTGCCGCAGCGAACGTGCACCCGGGTGTATTTCTTCACTTCCTCCGGGATGAGCGGTGCGCCGGCTTCGTAAGCATTGATCGTTTTGTGTTCGGCGCCGTGGTACATGAAGACGCGATGAATGTCTGAGGTCATACCGACGGCTACTAAATAGCCTACGAACATGAGCAGCCGAATGGCACCCTCAATGATAGCGCTGGCCCAAACGGATGGCCAAAAGTGCTCTAAAAGCTGTGCGGCGGCCGATGGAATCCAGAAAAAGACGCCGATGGCCAAAGTGAAAGAAATAGCTAAAGTCGTCCAGGTAGCCGGCTTGCTAAAAGAGGTTTCTTCCTCGCCCATGGCTACATCCGCCGAGTAAAACAGCGCCTTGGTTCCTAATCCCAACGCATCCCATAAAATCACCAAGCCGCGCAGGAAGGGCCATTTGGCCCAGTGTGCGCGATAGATGGCCGCTGGCAACGGTTCTGTATGCACAACAATTTTGCCACTCGGAGCGCGAACAGCCACTGAAAGATCGGATTCGCCGCGCATCATAACGCCCTCGATTACTGCTTGACCGCCATAATAGAAGTTTTTCTTCATTTTTCCTCTCTAATGTGATATAATTCTTTTTATGATTCGACGTTGACTTTTGTAACGATGACAATGATCCGTAGCCAGGGCCGTTGTTCCAATAAGATTGCGGCTTAGCTGCTTTGTTAGACCGTGACGGCTAATTTGTAGATATCCTTTTATGAGTCCCCTGAAAAAAGGTCTTAAACCGCAGCGATCACTGAGAGAAAGCAAAGATTTTAAAGGCAAAATCCTGTTGCAAGCTTATTATTTTTTCTTTCTGCGCACTTTGCGTTCTCTGCGGTAAAGAGTTTTTCAGAGGAGCCTTTAGGCTCATTATTGTTATGATAATCATTATAGCGGAGTGTCTGGGGCTTGTCAATGCTGTGAATCAGGTTTGTCTTTTTCCCTTTGATATAGAAGTTCGATTTTTCAAGAAGTCGAACTTCTCTAAACAGGGACGTAATTTTTAGACGGCTACTTAGTTAGCGGGATGAAAAAATGATGATGGAGAAAAGGTTAGTTCTCCTGCGTTGGTGGAAAAGAATTGTGGCGCATGTGTGGATAAAGCGAGTCCTGTTGTGTTTATTGGGGTTGGTGGGCCTGTTATTGCTACTTAGTTGGATACAGGCTTGGTCTTTTCAGGCGCGATTACAGCAACATGAGCTTCCTGACATCGAACAAATTGCTGGCTTGGTTACTATACCTTCCCATCGAGCTGCCACAGTTGTACGGCAACGGCCTTCTCCCACGCTGACGGTCTCTGCTACTACGCTTTTACCATCGGTTTATGGCGTAGTGGGTGCCTATCGGTCGCAGCGGGTTGACATTCAGATGGGCGATTTATATGATTATTGGCGAGGGCTGAAACCGTCTCAGTCGCCTCCGTTTTATCACAAAATTTACTTGTTGCCCGATGTGCAGGATGATTTGTGCCGCTTGTGGCACGTAAAAGCCAGCCATCAGTTCGTAGCTGTACTGCCGAATGCACAGGCCTTGCTTGCCAAAGTGCGCCAGGATCCAGCAAGCATTGGCATCTTACCGTTGGATCAAGTGCGCGTCGGCGTGCAGCTCTTTACGGTGGATCGGCATGATCCACTTCGTCCCGCTGCTGCCGACTTTTCGGATTACCCGTTGGCTATTTACCATCAGGCCGGCGACAGAGGCCGATTCACGACTTCCGTGGATAGGTTGAGCTGGGTTACGTTGAGCGGCGATACTGTTTTGTGGCCTGAACTGGCTCAGAAGATAACTGGCCGGTGGCCGGATGTGACGGCGTTGGTCAAACATGTTAGTGGTTCGGATCCATTTGCTAAGGCAGATGACGGCCTGGTTGTTTTGCACAACACGCTGCCTTTCCTCGCATCGTGGCGCCCGGCCGGGAACCAACCGGATAGTGTCCTGCAGCGTCTTGCTGCCCCACTGGTATACACCCAGACTTTAGCCGCGCTGCATCCGGCCGCTGTGGATCTGAGCGGGGGGCATAGCCTGGATTATGGCCCTGGTGGTTTGCTCTTCACACTACAGCAATATCAAGCTCTGCATTGGCATCCGTTTGGCGTCGTGTTGCCGGCCGGGGCGTCCGAGGCGCTGCAGACGGTATCTCTAACGAAGCGTGATAACCGCGTTGTGTTCATTGGTGTCAATGCTACCTCTTCTCCCGTTGCTAAGCGCTTTCCGAGGACCTTTGCCCACGATGTTCTCTTAGATTTGCCGCAATTGGGACAGCAGATTGCTCAACTGCATCGCCAAACGCCATCTGCTTTGATCTTTGTGTTGGTCCATGGCCCGGAACAGGAGAAACCGGTAGCTTCTGGGGCGCAAGTGGCATTGTTTCGGCGCCTTATGGCGCAGGGCGCCGATGTGGTCGCTGGTGTGCAAGGTGATGTACCGCAAAATGCTGCGTTGTCTGCCGATGGAGAACGCGTTACTTTCTACGGTTTGGGACATCTGTGGGCACAGCCTGAACCCGACCAAAAGAAAGGCGATCATAGCTTGTGGCGGCGAAGCTGGGTGGTTCAATTCTTCCTGTACGATCATCATTTGATTGCTTTTCGGCTGTACAGCGCTGTTCAGGAACCCAAGACGGGTTATCTGTTCTGGGCGCAAGACGACACCCCGGTGGCGGCTGGGGGAAGTAGCTATTCGGGAGACGACCAACCGGCCATGTCACTGTTATGGTCTACTTTTGTGCGGACGCTTGTTATCCCTGGTTCACGTTGATCCCGAACGCTATTCTTTTGAGGTACAATAGAAGGCTTTCCTGAAAAAAGTCTTCTTACCGCAGAGCTCGCGGAGAACGCAGAGATAAAAACAGCTATTTCGGAGGAGTCGGCATGGGTCTGCGGCGCACCACAGCGGATGAAAACGAAGCGGCTGGTGTCAAGCCTCTATGTGGGTTGGTGGGTCTACCACCGGCTAAAGCCTCGATGCCGGTACGGCGGCGGGGTACGCCAAGGTAGCATTTCGCTGCCAAGAGGCTGCGCAAACCAGCCCCCTTGCAGGGGGCTTGATTAGAAGTTCAACTTCTCGCAGAAGTTGAACTTCTTAAAGGGGGCCTGATTTTTTAGACGCTTTGCGCCTTTGCGCCGCTGCGTCAATTGATTTTCGGAGGAGAATATTCGTTATCTCTCTGCGTCCTCTGTGCTCTCGGCGGTGAACCTTTTTGCAGTAGAGTCATAGAATACTGATAAACGCTGAGGCACGCTGGTCTCAAATACGTTTTCCCAGCCGAAGAATATCTGATTCCATTTCGCAGCAGGCAGAGCTGTAGTTACTGCTCCGGAATCTTTCCCGCCACATCGAGCTGGTGGGCGATGTAAACCAGCTCCCCGCGCTGAATCTGGCGGTGACGCTCGGCCGCCCACGACCCCGCGCACCGTCTCCAAGATGAAATCGAGGAAGAATGCCTCGTCTCCGGGATACCTTCCCCGGCGCGGGCACAGGACCTAGTCGAAACTGCCGGCGGCGATCACTTCCGCACCCATCATCGGCAGCCCCGCGCCTACCGGCCTCAAACTGCTGGGCGGAAAGTTGTCTTCCTGATCGCGGCCTGCTCGTGAGCGATGGGCTTGAATGCTCCGCGGATTACACAGATCAACATAATTTTCTGTATTTTCCCGGCCAGCGCTGGAGGATACCGGTCGGGAAATCCGTTCTGGAGGGGCTGCAAGATTTTGCCGGCTCGCTGGCCGATACCTGTGCTGTTGTCCAGGTAGAAGGTAATGTAGAATAACCACTGTCGGCAGAGGAAGATGCCGACCTGTATCGAATCGCTATGGTCATCCCGGCAGTGCGTGCTGGTGCCGTCGGTGGAGAATCGTTCACGCAGCGGGAGATGGAGGTTCTGGCTTAATCGCCCATCACATGACCAGCAAAGAAATCGCCGCCGAACTGATCATCAGCGAGAAAACGGTCAAAACTCATGTCAGCAATATCCTCTCGAAGCTTGGCGTCTCCAGCAGAGCCGAAGCGGCTCGGTATGCTAAAGAACAGGGGCTGGGATAAATTTTACACAAAAGGAAAAAAGGAGTAGGGGACACCAAAATATCGTGTCCTCCACTCCCTGCGTGGCCACTTACGCTGAAGGCTTTTCGCTGTTCAGCAACACAAGTAATCCCCACGCTGCTAAAAACGCCGCAATCAATGACAGAACAATCCAGGGACTCCCGATCACAGTAACTCCTTGTGTCTCCCAATACCGCTTCACCGTTTCACCAAAATTCATAACGGTGCTGAAAGGAGGCCAGTTCATGATCGTCCCTGCGAGCACCAATAGTGTTACACCTGTCGCCGTTCCAAGTTCTAACCGGTATCGAACTGTCCAAACGAGCCCTCGACGTAAGTAGCCTCGGATCACTCTCCAATTGAAATAGAGGTGCAACGTTGTGAGGATCAGGAATATCCACGAGAAATTTGTATGGATTGATTCCCACCCCGCTTTGTCCACACCCAGAACCTGCCACCCCGCAAAATTGGCATACCGTCCTGGCGGTGCTACATAAAGCACGATGCCGGATATTCCCAGGATGAGAACAATGAGAAACATCGAGAAAACAGCGAAACTGCGGGTATAAAATATACTTTTTTTCTTGTGTCTTGTCTTTTCTGCCATTGTATTTGTCTCCGCTTTCTTAGATTAGTGCGGTATGACTCCTTTGTGGGAGCCATACCGCCAAGTTTGTTACTTTTGTCCGCCGACCCAGAGAGGCATTCCCTCGTTACTACGCAGGGTAACGCTGGCTCCTGTCGTCTGATCCAACACCTGTCCAGGCTCAAATTCATCCGCATAGAAGCCTTTCAACGTGACATTGTCGCCTTGCGTCAAGTCGATCCCGTGGGTGTCCCAATACCAGATTGGGCCAAGGTCCACAACCATTTCGCCGCTGTTAGTCCGCAAAGTCAGTTCGTTGCCGGAAAATAGCGTTACTTTTCCGCTAACGGCGACCCACTGGTCGGCCGGCACGGCCTGATGACTGCCATTACTGAGCCGTCCCTGTCCGTTGCCTTGTCCTCTGGCACCGTTGCCATTGCCACGCATTTGGCCATTGCTCTGGTTGCCCTGAACGCTGTGCCCTGCGCTGCGAGCCGACCGTTGAGCGTTATTCTTGTTTTGGCCGCGGCCTTCACCTTGAGATTTGCCTCGGCGAGTATTGTTCCTTCCGTCGCCCTGGCAATCCCCCGGCTGCTGCGCAGATGCTTGCCCGCGGCCGCGCATCTCTCCGCCTGTTGCCGTGACTTGGCTGTTGTTCCGGCCGCCACTCAACACGCCGTTACCGGCACTGACACTCGCTGCGGCAAATCCAACTGCCCCGACCAAGACAACTCCCAAACCTGCTGCTAAAATCTTCTTGGTAATATTCAGTTTCATCGTTATTCACTCCTTGTTGACTTGTTTTTTAATTTGACGGGAAACTTTTCCTGCTTTCCCATGAGCTCGATACCTGTTTTCCATCGAGCTGAACCCAGTATATCCTATTCTATGCCATCGCACATCGGTCTTGGAGAACGAATTTTGGTGTAGGCCGTTTTATCAAAATGGCCTACAAAGAGATGATTCTCAAGCACAGAACAGCCTAAATCGGTCGAACTAGCACAGCACCAATGCCGAATACGTTCACAAAAGAATCGAGCCCAGGGCAGAACCCTGAGCTCGAGAGGCATCTGTCTTGGACAAATGATTCTTATTGGCCGCGTCCTCCCTCGCGTGAACTCTTTTGACCACGCGACGTCATGCCGGGATCACCGCCTCTTACCCCACTGCCATTACCGCCCGTACTGTCGCTGAGAATACTGTTATACGCATCCTGTGTGATGTACTGCGGCGTGTAACTGACGCCTGACCGGTCCAGATTGCGCACGAATGCTCGCATGTGGTTCTCGGAGCCGCTTTTCAGATTGTGATAGGCTGCTTGTATGTCGGCTTTATTCGTATGTGCCAGTGCGTCGTCCAGGTCTTTGATATCCAGGTCTTCAATGGTAGCACCGACGGTCAACGCCGACTCTATGGATTTACTTCCTTCGTTGACCAGATCGTTGTAGAGTTTCTGCAATTCTGGGTTGACGAAGACACCTCTTTGATCTTTCGTCCGGTAACGTCTTATGCAGAAAAAGGAAAGGTTGCGGTACCACGGCCTCGTCTTCTAGATTGGTGGAATCGTAAAGCGCTCAACCACGCTCATCGCGGAAGATGACTCAGCGAGCGTGGTTGGTGTATGTCACTCGGCTAATGGCAAGGTTGGTCTCGTGAGTGCAATTCGTGGGCCTTTTCCTCCAATCCATGATCATCTTCAGCCTGCCATTGGGTCTGATGGGGGGCATAGTTACGATCTCTGGGTCAGAAACTTGCCATACCCCTTTCCTCATGCTATGATTATAACCGTTATGTTATTCATACATAACGTATTCACCCCAAGAGGGGAAAAACACAGCAAAGGGATCCTGGGCACACGCCTTGATGTCAGAATGGGCGTAGTACTCAACAGGCCCAAATTCTAAGCATCACACGGAGGTTCAAATGAAGCGCGTTCCTAAAGTATTTTTAAT
>WFQU01000025.1 GCA_015486845.1 Anaerolineae bacterium
AAAAGTAGCCAAGGAAGCCCCGACGACGGTGATCATGGTGAAACAGTACAATCCGGTCAAATTCAGCCTGCGCCGCTGGCTGTAATGGCGACTACCATTTCGAGCCAGGGTGGGCTGTACCCACCCTACGAGAGGCCGCAGGGGCTTGTAGACCGGACTATTAGTCCGGTCCCACGAAAGTAGTCTTCCCAGCCTTTCCCTCGATCCATACGAGGACGACGGGCGCCAAGGCACGCCAACGACGTGCGAATTGAGACGTAGGGAGGAACCCCGATTAGCCAACAGTGAGGAGGCAAATCGATTGGCCCGCATCAACTAAGAAAAGAGGCCCGCCTGACACCATGACGATGGATATCCAGGATGCTCCGGCGTCGCCGCAAACCTTCACCAATGTTGAGCCACAACAGCCTCGTCTCGCAATGTTGTTCAGGGGATAATGTGTAATCTCATCGTAAGCACATTGTAGGACTTGACAAACGAATGCCCCCTCATAGGCGAAAACCCTCTGTGCCAATAGTTGTGAAACAACTTCTCTCCGAAAATTAGTGTATAATGAAGGGCGGAGAAAGGATATTGGAACATGCTTGTAATGTTGCATCACTTATTGCCCTGGCACGTGTCCCAGATCCTGGAGTAATTATACCATTCTAATTGCTGCTTCTCAAGAGCTTAACGCGCGCGGTCTCACCTCTCTTGCCAATCGTTCGGCCAAACTATCCGCCGCAACATCCAAATCATAGTCCATCTGCAACCCTAACCAGAACTGTGGTGACATGCCAAAGTATCGCGCAAGCCGCAGGGCCGTATCCGCTGTTACCCGCCGCTTGCCCAGCACTATCTCATTGATCCGTCGCGCCGGTACGCCTGTGTCCAGCGCCAACCGATTCTGGCTTAACCCCATTGGTTTCAAGAATTCCTCTAATAATACCTCTCCCGGATGTACCGGTTTGAGCTTTGTCTCAACCATAATTTTCCCCCCCTAATGGTAATCCACAATCTCTACGTTGTCGGCGTTTCCCTCTTCCCAGTCAAAACAGATGCGGTAGCGCTCATTGATGCGAATGCTGTATTGCCCGGCTCGGTCTCCCTGTAGTTTCTCCAGCCGATTTGCCGGCGGGACGCGCAAATCATTCAGCGTGACAGCACGATTCAGCATACGCAGCTTGCGCAGGGCTACCTGCTGAATGTCTTGTGGCAGCTTCCGGGAGCGCCGCCGCAAATATATCTTCCTGGTTTCCTTGCATTTGAAGGATCTAATCATAGACGGAATTATATAACACCGGGCGTTAAACGCCAAACGCCATACCTCGGCGATGCCCCTCAATGTGTTCTGCTTCAGACGGAACCGGAGAAACAGTACCCATGTTATCGTTCACAATAGAGGTGACAGAAAATGCGGCATTTTGAGGCATGGTTGTAGCGTTTCACGAGCGAGCCATGTTTACAGGCCGTGGCCTGTTTAGTTCAGGGCGCTGTATCTTTCGCCGTTACATCGCTAACTTGCATGTACCTGGAGCATCGAACCCGCGATCTGCTCCTGTGAACCCCCTGCCGGGGCAAAAGGGTGGTGTTTTCGGGGAAATCATCCCACCTGGCGCGCAAAAAGGCCGGGAAAGTAGTCTTCCCAGTCTTTTCTTCGATCCGTACAGGGACGACGGGGGTCGAGGCACGCTAACGACATACGAATTTACGACTTCACCAACGAAATTCTTGTGTCTCAGCCAAGGATGTAGTGCGAAGCCGCCAGGGAACTTAAGGCGTAAAGAAAAATTAAAGAATAGACAGTTTGAGAAACCAACAGCATCCTAAGCGGTGGTTGGGCTATTTTCAGACTTAGCGGCTTTGCTGCTTTGCACCTTTGCGTTGAGTGTTTTCTGGTGTGTCCAGGTTAGGTACAGGGAACTCTGATTGGGGTCTTCCAGAGGTGTGAAGTGATGCTTCTTGCCTTGTTCAACGCCGTTAGCCGCAGCTCGGCAGTAGTGAACAATTAGCGCAATACACGCTCTGGCTACCAGTTTATTCCTGACTTAGCTGCTAACGATACGCAGGTGGTCAAAGAAAATAGCAACGACTTTACGTTGTTCTTGTGCCCGCCACGCAAATAGCGGATGTTATTGTGCTGTCCTGGTTCTGCTGTGGCTGAAAGTGCCAAGCTACGTCTGCAAACTCTCTAATATCCGCAGGCAGAGTTCGGCGCTAATCCAAATATCAGGTCTGACCGCAATTTGCTTGACGAGCAGTTCAACTTGGCTATACGTAAGCATCCGTTGACGATAAGCTTGTACAAAGACACCTAATGTGCCCCGAACTCGCAATCCCAGTCTTCGTGCTTCGTTGCGCGCGGCTTCGTCATCAATGAGTACCAAAGGGTCAGTAAAAGTCAGGGCAAGGGCAAGGGTCTCGCGCTCGCCCTGATCCAGCAAAATGGTAGGCTCATAGTTAGC
Source organism: Anaerolineae bacterium (assembly GCA_015486845.1). Lineage (GTDB taxonomy): Bacteria > Chloroflexota > Anaerolineae > JAADDB01 > JAADDB01 > WFQU01. Next base: position 2,445 of record WFQU01000025.1, read on the forward strand.
TTGAGCTTCAGATTGTACTGTCACTACAGGCCATTTGTTCTGCTGCCAGAACAAGCGAATAGCGAAAGCGTCCATGTGTCCACGGCGCAGCCCCATAGTCACTATTTCGGTGTAGACACCTCGCGTAATCATGACAGTCTCGTAAAGTTGGGCCAAAAGGTTTAGCTGGCCGAGCTTGGCAAGCGCTATCAGCGGCCCGGCATCAGACAGCGTTTGGCTCGGGAGTGTACTACTCACCGCAATTCTTCTTGTACGGTTGTATTGCTAAAAGGGGGCTCTATGCTCCGAGCATATGCTTGAATGGCAAGTTCAGACCGGGACAAACCGGCGTATTCAGCAGCAGCGCCAAAGGTAGAGATGCCTTGCCGATAGCGCTCTAAAGCTTGTTCGATGCGCAGGTCGCGCAAGCCGCGTTGCACCACCTCAACCATCAACGCCCGGCCAGCAGCCTGCATATCTTCGGCCAATCCCGACGGTAATTCGAGGGTGAGAGTCTTCGTATCAGCCATTTTACACCTCCGTTTGCTATTATATCACAATTTGAGGCTGCCCGGGATTCCATGCTGTCTGGTTCATAGCGAATTAGTAGACAGTCCCTGCGCTATCACACTCATATTAGAAACAGCAAACAAGGTGCAGCGTTCTAAGACATGACTCGAACATCTCACACGTAAACCCTGTTTACCGGACATAGCTCGTCTCGGGGAACTCTGTCTGCGGTCACTACAGCGCGAGATTGCATCTACCTGGAGCATCGAACCCGCGATTTGCTTTTGTAAACCCCCGGCGAGGGAAAAAGAGCCTGTTTGCGAGGCAATCGTTCCACTTACCGCGTAAAAAGGCCGGAAAAGTAGTCTTCCCAGCCTTTTCATAGTTCCATACGGGGACGACGGGGGTTGAGATCGCACCTGACATCTAAATTTTGGTACCGGAAATTGTGTTTGAGGGCTTTTAGAGGCATGAAAAGGTGCTTCTTGCCGTGTTCAACGCCGTCCTAACTGTGTTAGCGGCGCCTCTTAGCGGACTTTCAAGGCGCGAATTATATACCGCATTGCCGGTTAGTGCAAGTTAAGAATGCCAGAAACTGAAATACCCACGTTGTCCCTGTCCTTCATCATACACTAATTTCCCAAGAGAAGTTGTCTTACATACATTGGCACAGAGAGACACTGCCAACGCCACCAGGGAAGATGCCCGCGAGCTGCTGCAACTGGCAGGCGGAATCCCGATCCACACCGACATCCAGATTTTCCCACTGGACGGGGCCAACGAGGCACTACGCCGCCTGAAACACAGCGAGCTCAAGGGTTCGGCGGTGCTTCAGATGCGCTGAAGCGAAGGGGACAGGTCGGGGTTTTGCTGTAGAGAGGCGTTTTTGGGCGGACCTCTTGAAGGGGTCCGCCCTATGATCAAACGCCCCGCCAGCGCCTGAGCCGAAGGGCGTTGAGGACCACCGTCACAGAACTGAAGGACATGGCCAGGGCTGCCAGGGCCGGGTGCAGCGCCCGCAGGAACATGGGCAATTCTTCCAGCGGATAAAGCACCCCCGCAGCCACAGGAATGAGCAGCGAATTGTAGAAGAACGTCCAGAACAAGTTTTCCTTGATATTCCGGATGGTCGCTTTACTGAGGGCAATGGCCTTCGGAACTCCATGCAGGTCGCCGCTGATAAGCGTCACATCGGATGCTTCCATGGCTACGTCGGTCCCAGTGCCGATGGCAATGCCCACATCGGCCTGCGCCAGGGCCGGCGCATCGTTGACGCCGTCTCCTACCATGGCTACCAGTCCGGCGCTTTCCTGCTTCAGCCGGGCGATAGCATCCGCTTTCTCCCCCGGCAACACCTCGGCAATGATGTCATCGATGCCCACCTGCGAAGCAATGGCCTGGGCGGTGGCTTCGTTGTCCCCGGTGAGCATCACCACCCTCAGGCCAAGACGACGCATTTCCGCAACCGCTTCGGCAGCCCCCGGTTTCACCGTGTCAGCCACGGCAATGACCCCGGCTAACGCGTGCGGCACGTCAGTGTTGGCAGGACGCCAAGCCACCAATGCGGCCGTTCTCCCGGCCAGGTTCAGTCGATGCATTGTCTCTTCCGCCGAACCCACATCGATCCCTTCACCCGCCAGCCATTTCGTGGTTCCCAACAAAATCTCTTTGCCATCCACCTCTGCCATGACCCCTCGGCCGGGCAGCGCCTGGAAACCGAAAGGCTCGGCCAGAGGGAGGCCATGTTCCTGAGCATCGGCCACGATCGCCTGCCCTACCGGATGCTCTGAGCCCTTTTCCACCGATGCGGCCAGCCACAATAGTTCCTCGGCAGAGAACGCGCTATCCAGCGGAATGACGTCGGTCACCGACGGCTCGCCCTGAGTGACGGTGCCGGTCTTATCCAGCACGACCGTGGACAGTTTGTGTGCCTGCTCCAGGGCGGCGCTGTTGCGGAACAGGATGCCGTTTTCCGCCCCCTTGCCCGTGCCTACCATCACGGCAGTGGGCGTCGCCAGGCCCAGCGCACACGGACATGCCACGACCAGCACGGCTACCAACCGCACCAGGGCAGGCGTAAACGCGCCGCCGACAGCCCACCAGATTCCCATCGTTACCAGAGCAATGGCGACCACTGCGGGGACAAAGTAAGCAGATACCCGGTCGGCCAACCGCTGGATGGGAGCCTTTGAGCCCTGGGCCTCTTGCACCAACCGGATGACTTGGGCAAGAGCGCTCTCCGCTCCGACTTTGGTCGCCTCGACTCTCAAGACCCCTTCGCGGTTAATAGTCGCGCCAATGACCTCATCACCCGGCCGTTTGTCCACGGGCATACTCTCTCCGGTGATCATGCTTTCGTCCACTGCGGAACGCCCTTCCACTACGATACCGTCCACCGGAATTTTGTCTCCCGGTCGGACAAGCACTAAATCACCCGGCTTTACCTCTTCTACCGGCACGGTCACGGCGTTGCCCTCGCGGAGTAGCGTGGCCGTTTTAGGCCGCATGTTCATCAGTTGCTTGATGGCACCGGAGGTCTGACGTTTGGCCTGGGCTTCCAACAATTTGCCCAATTTGATCAACGTGATAATGGCGGCGGCGGTCTCGAAGTAGACGTGCTCGCCCACGCCCGGCATTCCCAACGTATCGGCCAGCATGACCGCCACGCTGTAGATGTAGGCGACGGATGAGCCCATGGCGACCAGCACATCCATATTCGCGGTGCCATTGCGCAAGGCTTTGTAGGCACCGCGGTAGTAATCCCTGCCGACGTACGCGACCACCGGGGTCGCCAGCGCAAACATGAGCCAAAGCGCCCAAAGTTGCCAGCCTATACTTCCCAACAGCCCGAAATCCCTTGCCATGCTGAAGAGGAAGAGGGGAATGGTAAACGCCAGCCCCACCAGGAGGTGGCGCGTCTGTGTTTTGACTTCATTCTTCCGGGCGATGGCCTCCGCGTCTTCCACGGAGATGGCGCCGCTGCCTTCAACGACTCCAAACCCGGCCTGCTCGATGGCTTCCACCATGGCGTGCCGATTCGCCAGACCGGGGACGAAGGTGATGGCAGTTCGCTCATTGGCATAATTGACCACCGCATCGGTCACGCCGGGCAGACGACGCAATGCCTTCTCGATAATCGCTGCGTCGTCTGCCGCTCCCATGCCGGTGATCGGCAGTTCGATCCGACCTGTGGCGACATCGTATCCCACATCTCGAATCTTCTGAATGATGGTCGTCTCATCCAGAAGGTCCAGGTCGAAGCGCACCATGGCTTTCTCGTTGGCGTAATTCACGCTGGCCGCTTCGACCCCGGTCAGTTTCTTCACCGTCCGCTCGATGGTCAGGGAGCAGTTCGCACAGTGCATCCCCGTGATGGGCAGTGCGATTTCCTTTGTCGTTCCCATACGGCGTTCATCCTTCCGGCGGATAGCCTATCTCCTGCAGGGTGCCCTTGATCAGTCCCCAACTCGCCGGGGAGTCCCACATTACGGTCACCAATTTGGTGCGCACATCGCCGGTTACCTCTTTCACCCCCATCAGACCGCCGATCTCTCGCTTGATGGTCGTCACGCAATGGTCACAACTTATGTTTGGTACCACAAATGTCTTGCTTTCCATCTGATTGCCTCCTTTTATCGTGTTCCTGGTTCAGTGATGTCTTTCAACATCAGGTCGTATTCTTCTCTTGAGATTTCGCCTCTGGCATAACGCCGAGCCAGAATCTCTCTGGGTGTAGCGAAGCCTTTAGACTCACCGCTTTGCCGCTCCCCGAACAGCTCTCTGGCAATCCACACTGCCAGAGCTATCAGCCCTCCCCAGAAGATCAACATGAAGAAGGCTCCCATGAACCCAAATCCCATCATTGTCTCAATCCTCCTTTGATATCCTGCAACATGTCCAGGTATTCTTCCCGGGTGATTTCGCCCCGTGCGTACCTTTCTTTCAAGATCGCCTCCGGCGTTGCTATATCTGCTGTGCTGGCGGGACTTCTGCTGGCTAAAAGCCTGCGTACGACCCAGATCACGGCGATTATGACCATTGCCAGGAGGATCAGGCCGAATATCAGGTTCAAGATTCCCCACCATCCAAAGTCTGCTCCTCCGCAGCATCCAAATCCGTTTGTCCATCTCCACATGATTGTTTCCTCCTACTCGATTTTCTTTCTATCTTACACTCCAATCATAGCTAGTAAGGATGAAGGTTCGTCAAAGGAAAATTAAAGATTGTGTAAAGGGAGCGCTGTTCAGACTGAGCTGCACAAAACAAACCTGTCGGATTTGCCAACGATGATTTGTGGGTAAAGGTGTCTTAAAGATTCGGTAAAGGGGAAGCATAACGGAGCCGATGGCCAGATCGGCGTTGAGCTCACACCCTCGGTGCCGATGGAAAAGATGCGAGGGTTCTTGAAAGGCAGCGATACGAGCGTGGTAGGGGAGAAGGACCAGCTGTGAATCTGGTGGATTCGTCGGGAGGGTTGGAGTATTTCGCCGATGGTGACAACGCAGACTTCTTCGCACCCGCGATCACGGAAACGGAAGGATGGTCAAAATTTTTGACGGAGGAAGCATCTGTGATGCTGGAAAGTGATCACAGGAGGCATCTTGCTTTTTGAATTTCTCCGTTACCTGACCGGTAGCGTAAATATAAACATGCTTCCTTTCCCGCGTCCCTCGCTTTCTGCCCAGATGCGCCCGCTATGGGCTTCAACGAGGTGCTTTGCAATGGTGAGCCCGATTCCGCTACCGCCACCGGCACGGGAACGAGATTTATCCACCCGGTAGAACCGATCGAAGATGTGCGGCAGATGCTCCGGCGGTATGCCTACGCCTGTATCCTCGATGGTGATCTGCACCTTGTTTTGGGTGCGTCTGGCCCTTATTCGCACTGTTCTGCCCGGGGGCGTGTACTGCAGGGCGTTTCCCACCAGGTTCAGCATCACCTGGCCAATTCTATCCTCGTCTACCACCACCTCCGGCAACCCTGACGGTATGTCCGTCTCCAGCGCCACACCTTTTTCGGCAAACTGTGGAGCCAGCCGTGCCACCGTTGCCTCTACCAGCGCCATCACAGGCATTCCACATTTCTGCAGAATGTAGCTGCCAGCCTCGACGCGGCTCAGTTCCTGCAGATCGTCCACCAGCCGCTGCAACCGGGATGCCTCCCGGCGAACTTTTTGGAATGTGCCGGGTTCAGGGGGCAGAACTCCGTCGATGAGCCCTTCCATGTAGCCTTTGATGGTGGCAAGGGGCGTGCGCAGTTCGTGGGATACGTCGCCGATAAGCCTGCGCCGGATTTCTTCGTTCTTTTCCAGCGCAGACGCCATCCGGTTGAAGCTGACCGCAAGTTGCGCCAGTTCATCTATCTCGCCGGTAGCCGGGTTTCCAGGCACCCCCACCCGTTCGTCGTAGTGGCCATCGGCGATCCTGTTGCTTGCTTCCATCATGTCGTGAATAGGAGAGATGAGCTGCCGTGTGACCAGGTATCCGGCGATGATCGCGGCAACGGACGCTGCCAGCACTGAGAACGCTATTGCTTCGCTGACAGCGGCGTGAAAGCTTGCGAAGAGGCTCTTTTGCAGATCGATGGCGGGCATCTGACCGCTGGCAACCTCCTGCATTACCGTTTCCATGTCCGAAACATGTCTGTTGAACGCTGCCGGTGCGACGAATTCCGTCGCGGTGGCCAGCACGACCACCCCCACGAAGATGACAACCATGTAGGAAAGGAATATCTTCCACCTCAGGTGACTGTGGATGTATTTCAGCATCATGCTACCTCATCCACGAACCGGTAGCCCACGCCACGAACCGTTTGGATAAGCTCCGGCTCGCCCAGCTTCTGCCGAATGTGCCCGATGTGAACGTCCACGACCCTGATTTCGCCATAGTAGTCGTACCCCCAAACGCGCTCCAAAAGCTGCTCGCGGCTCATCACCATTCCCCGGTGCTCCGCCAGTGCCAACAGCAGGTCGAACTCTGTGGTGGTCAGGCCCACCGGTTCGCCATCCATCCACACCTCGTGGCTCCCTTTGTCGATGCGCAGGTGTTCGAACGAAAGCACCTCTTTGGCCTGCGCTGCGCCTGTGCTGTGCAGCCGCCGCAGGGCAGCTTTGACGCGGGCCACCAACTCGTGAGGGCTGAATGGCTTAGTGACGTAGTCGTCCGCGCCGACGGAAAGCCCTACCACGCGGTCGGTCTCTTCCGTCTTGGCCGTCAGTATGATCACATAGGCGTTGGATTCCCGGCGCAGTCGTGAGAGCACTTCCAGCCCGTCAATCCCCGGCAACATGATGTCCAGGACGACCAGGTCCGGCTTAAACGCGCGTAGCGCTTTCAAGCCGGACACACCGTCGGTAGCGGTGTAGACATCGAATCCTTCCCGGCGCAGATAAGCGCTTACCAGGTCGAGGATGTTCTGCTCGTCGTCTACCACCAGGATTTTTGCATTTGGCACTTCTCGTTCTCCCAAATTTAGGCTGTCCCCACGGATTCCACATGCTCTGCCCGGCGGTTCGTTTCCGGGCGTTTGTTGTTTCATTGTAGCATAACCCCAGGCGTGCCACCAGAGACCGGCTCCATCGTCTTCTGCGGGCATGCCACGGGCTGCTTATCCCTGGATCAAGAAATTCCTCATCATCCCCATGTCCTCGTGTTCCAGGTTGTGGCAATGATAGAGGAACAGCCCGGGGTAGTCCTCGAACCGCATCACGATGGTCGCTTTTTCGCCGGGCATCACCAGTACCGTGTCGTGCCATCCCTCGTCCACGAGGCCAGCGCTGAGGGTGTTCCAATCGCTCCTTCCTTGGGGTGCTACTTCTCGCTTTACGATCCGGTACTGGAGCTGGTGGACGTGCATCGGGTGAGGCAGGCTCATGCCGCCCATCCCCCCGCCCATGCCGCCAATCTGGTTTTCGAACGACCACGCCTCGGTCGTGTTCAGTTTCGCGATCTCGTCTTTCGCTACGGCCGTCATCTCGAACACACGCCTGTTGATCGTCCAGACCCCGCGCTCCATCTCCAGAACGAACCTCTTCGATTTGTTGCCATTGATGGCCTGCTCCGGCGCCGGCAAAGTGAACGTGGAGAGTTTCAATGGCAATGTCTCGCTCCCGCTTTCCGCTCGATCCACGCTTACAGTGAGCACATCGAATTTCGCTCCGTTGGGAACGGAGCTTGTCCCGCCCATCATCCCTCTGGTAGACGCTCCGGCAGAGAATTCAAGGCTCTGGAGGCACAGCTTCGTGCCGGTGGGGTACTTGCTGAAGTCCACCCACAGTTCGATCCGTTGCGCTGGTGCCAGAGTGATGTACTGCCGCTGCACCGGCTTCTCCAGGAGTCCTCCGTCGGTGGCGATGACTGTCATCGGTGAGTCGTCACTCCATGCCAGTTTGTAGATGCGGGAGTTAGAACCGTTGAGCAGACGCAGCCGGTACGGTCGAGTGCCCACGGACAGGTTGAAGTTGGGCTTGCCGTTGACCAGAATCTGATCGCCCAGGAATCCCTGCATCCTGTCCATCATGCCTCCGGGGAGGTAAACCAGTTGCCCGTTGGCGTCAAAGGTCCTATCCTGGATGACCAGCGGAACGTCCTGCGCTCCGGAGGGAAACCCTACTCCCTGCTCCTCGTCGTCGGATATGAGGAACAGCCCGGCCATGCCCTGGTACACCTGCGGGCCGGTATTGCCATGTGGGTGCGGATGGTACCAGTACGTTCCGGCGCGGTTGTCCACCTGGAACTCGTAGACGAAAGTCTCACCGGGGCCGATGACGAACCTGGGGTGACCATCGGCTTCCTCCGGCACGTGCAATCCGTGCCAGTGGATGATGGACGACTGCGGGATTCGGTTGGTGAAGCGCACGCGGAATTTTTCCCCTTTGCGGGCCCGGATGATGGGGCCCAGGTACGAGCCCGGAATCTCCACCAGATGCGATGCGTCCCCTTTCGTAACCGTCCCCTTATACCGCCAGACCAGCGTTTGCTTGCCGGGGAAAATCTCCACCTGATCCTGCACTGCTTCGATTGATAGCTCCACGTCCGGCGTGAAGCCCGACGTGGTCTGCGTGGCATTGACCATCACCGTCGGGAAGACTGTCTTCGTTCCGGCCTCCGGCTCTTCCCTTGCGCTGGACAAACATCCGCCCAGGGCGGCCACTGAGCCCGCTGTGACGACGGACGCCGCTCCGACCCCTGCCCATCGCAGGAAATCCCGCCTGGATACTTTCTTCGGTTTGTCTTTCATGCTTCCTCCTATGTTTTTGCTTGACTCGACATCATTATGCAACACGAGCATGAAGGCAACTTGAAGTGTTCTTAAAGGTTTGGTAAAGAAGCGGCTTTTTTCGGGGACCTGAGGCAAAATGTGCCTCACAGCATCGAATGTCTGGCGTGAGGATGCTTTTCTGCGTCGTGGTGCTCGCGTGCAAAAAACCTACAAAATTATTTATCAGACGCCCTCTCGTCGGCCTTTAAGCCCGTTCAGTTCTCCAAAGACCCACACTGCAAAATATGAGGTGAAAGTCCGGAGATCACCAAGCTCATAGATTGCGAGGCTTTCTGTGACATCAGGGAACATGAAGTCCCTGAGATTACCCCACGCGAGCTCGCCGTGCGGCTCAAGAGCGGAAATAACATTCAGTTGTTGGATGTCCGCGCTCCAGGCGAACTGGCATTGGCCCACATTTCGGGCTTAGTGCACACCCCTCTGGATGGGTTGCTCGACCATCTGGAGGAATTGGAGCCGGACACGGAAATCGTAACACTTTGCAAAGCTGGCCCACGCGCGGCTGTGGCGACGGAGCTTTTGCTGGAAAGTGGCTTCCTAAACGTCAAATACCTGACCGGCGGCCTGGAGGCCTGGGCCGAGCAGGTCGACCCGGATTTACTGACGTATTAGTGGCTTTGCCGGACACTTCCACCAGCAATGGAAGGGGCCGACAAAAGCCGCCCCCTTTCTCGTGCTAACGGCGATTTCTGCTTTACAGTCTTACTTGCCGGCGCCCAGGTACCCGACCCGGAGCCCGTTGGCAACGGCGAGCCGTCCTGATATATGTTTACTATGCAGAGAAAGCAAACAGGATAACCAAGATGACACAGCGCCAACGCGTTTTGATTCAGACTGAGTCGGAGAATCGGCAACGACGTCACATTTCACAACAAAGATCGCAGACAAGATACGGCACGCTAAACCAGGACTGTGACCACTCACATACGCAACACATTCACAGGCGTAGGCCAGGGCAGAGAGTTGAACGAATTGCCCGCCCCGTACCGCGCTGGCCACCGCAGCCCGGGGTGGAAAGTGCGGAGAAACGTCAAACCCGCAATCTGCGTCTGTGAACCCCCAGCGGGATAAAAAGAGGGCATTTTCGGGAAAATCATCCCACTTAGCACGCAAAAAGGCTGGGAAAGTAGTCGTCCCAGCCTCCTCCTCGATTCAGACGGGGACGACGGGGGGAGGCGACCATACCAGATGGCATCGCTCAATGGGCCCCGTCTGGTGTTCAGAAGTTGCCACGACTGGTGACAAAAATGAGCCTTCCCCGGCTGTTGGCCATGTTCGCTTTACCTGCCAACGTTTTACATTGCTGATACGGTATTGCATGCAACCATAAACATATTTCAGGACTCCCACCGGGTTAAAACAAGGAGAAGGAGTTCCTCGTCATGTAAGACGATAAGTGTTTCCAATGGTCATTCCGCGAAAGCCCATGAAACCAGACTTGTCAAAACAGCACTATAAAGGTAAGATTAAGCCAGGAGGTGATCACGATGACAAATCAACAACTGATAGAACGCATAACCATCAATCCTGCGATCATGGCCGGCAAGCCGGTGATTAGAGGCACGCGTCTAACAGTGGAATATATCTTGAATTTGTTAGCGCATGGCGCTACGCCGGAAGAAATTCTGGGCGAATACGAGGGATTAAGTCAGGAAGATATCCAAGCTTGCCTTCTTTTTGCCACCAAAGCATTGGCAGAAATTCCGTACATGCCATTGCAGAAGGAAGCCGCATAAATGCGATTCCTGGTGGATGAATGTACCGGACCACTGGTGGTACAATGGCTCCGTTCGCTGGGATATGATGTGTTTTCTGTATATGATGAAGCCAGGGGGATTCCGGATGAGAAGGTAATTCGCCGCGCTTTTACCGAAGACCGTGTCCTGATCACTAATGACAAAGATTTTGGAGAAATGGTCTATCGGAAACACTATCCGCATCACGGCATCATCTTATTACGCTTGGAGAATGAACGAGCAAAGGTGAAAATTCAGGTGCTTGAAAGGCTTTTGACCAATTATAGCGAGAGTATCAAGAATCGGTTTGTTGTCGTAACGGAGCACTATACTCGTTTTTCCTCTGAAAAAATGTAACAGGACAGCTTGGCGGCCTGTAGATGTTGTGT
>WFQU01000026.1 GCA_015486845.1 Anaerolineae bacterium
CTGGTTTGCGCAGCCTCTTGGCAGCGAAATGCTACCTTGGCGTACCCCGCCGCCGTACCGGAATCGAGGCTATAGCCGGTGGTAGACCCACCAACCCACCTACAGGCTTGACACCAGCCGCTTCGTTTTCATCCGCTGTGGTGCGCTGCAGCCCCATGCCGACTTCTCCGAAATAGCTGTTTTTATCTCTGCGTTCTCCGCGAGCTCTGCGGTAAGAAGACTTTTTTCAGGAAAGCCATTCTTGTCTACTGAACAAAGATTTAGCACAGCGGCACAAGCGGTTCAGCGCCTTAGCAGCAATGTTATATAATTCTGGGCCAGATTCGTGATTGTTGTTCGCCATTTGCCTGGCTTGACGAAAGACCGGGCCTCCGGTAAAATGCCTTTGTTCGGTGTGCCCTCATCGTCTAGTCTGGCCTAGGACACGGGCCTTTCAAGCCCGCGACAGGGGTTCGAATCCCCTTGAGGGCACCAAACATTTTCGAAATCAAAGCGCTTGCTTACAAGCAAGCGCTTTTTTGTGCACCGCAAACGCGTCAATGTCGTCAAAGGCAAACCACTTTTGGCGAGAATAGCGTCCAGGACTATAATACGAGGCATTATGAAAAATTTTTACGCACATTCACGACGTCGTCGATCAAATAAGTGGGGAAGCTGGTTATTAGCCGGCTTTCTGCTCTTTTTCCTGGTAAGCGCCAGTTACACCGGTTATTTAGCCTATCACGCAGTTCAGCATTACGCCCAACAAGCCCCCGCGTTACCTTCCTTGAACACATTTTTTCCCCCCTACGGAGCCAAAGCGGCTGCGCCCAATCGAACTAAAAATGCGTCCGCACCGGCCGTAACGAATCAACAAGCGGCTAACAGCAATACCAACCAGGAACTCAAACAACTGTTATCCTTGCCGCAATGGAACAAAAAAGAGAGGATATCCATTCTACTTTTGGGCGTCGATCAACGGCCAGGAGACAGATCGGTGCCCCGCACGGATACGATGATCGTCGTCACGTTAGACCCAAGCAGCGGACACTTAGGTATGATATCCATACCACGCGATACGTGGGTGCACATTCCCGCTTATGATCTCAGCGCTAAGATTAACACAGCTTACCAGTTAGGTGAAACCAAAAATTATCCCGGTGGCGGTGCTGCTTTAGTCAAGAAGACTGTTGCGGATCTCATCGGTTATCCCATCCACTATTACTTCATGGTGAATTTCGACGGATTCAAGCAATTGATTGACCAAATCGGTGGCATAGATGTCAAGGTTCCTTATGCCATCGATGACACGAAATACCCAGATAACAACTACGGCACAATTCATATCCATTTCAATGCCGGCCAGCAGCACCTAAACGGTGACTTGGCCCTGAAATATGCGCGCACCCGCCACCAAGACAGTGATTACGGCCGGGCCCGGCGACAGCAACAAGTCATTTTAGCCGTGAAAAATAAAGTCTTGCAGCGCAAGATGGTCCCGGCTTTAATGTTGAAGTTGCCGCAATTGCTCAACACCTTGCAAGACGCAATCCGCACCGATTTGCCGTTAGACAAAATGATGGCCTTGGCAGAAATGCTGCAGAATGCAGACGTTAAGCACGTCGATCAACTCATCTTAGACAATCATTACGGCACAGAATCATATAGCGAAGGCGGCGCCTGGATTTTAGTGCCTGACATGGCAAAAATTCGTCCGGCAGTGGATCGCATTTTCAGCACAACCGGTAATGCCCCTGCCAGCAAAGGGTCAACCACAGCCACGCCACCCGCTAAACTGAATCGAGCCCTTATAGCGCCAACAGCAACGCCGGATACTTTGCAGCGATTACGCAATGAGAAAGCACGTGTCGTTATTGTCGATGGCTCAAACCGCCCAACAGTGGTAGCCCGGTTGGCCCAACAACTGATACTTTTAGGTTTCAACGTCGTGCAATTCGGCCGCGGAGCGGAAAGCGGGATCACGGAAAGCAAACTCATTGTCTACCACAATAAGCCTGTCAGCCGCGCTTTTCTTCGAGAACATTTGCACTTAGCTAAAGAAAATATCCGGGAAGGCAGCGATAACCATTTACCCCTTGATTTCCGGTTAATCATTGGAACAGATTTTCAATCATTAGAACTAACAACACCGTAAGCAAAGTTGATGGCTATGGAATGGAATTATCAATATTGTCCGCAGTGCGCAACGCCCTTAGTACGTCGTTATGCTTTTGGGAAAGAACGACTTACCTGTCCGCACTGTAATTTTGTCTATTTCGAAGACCCAAAAGTCGCTGTAGCCGGGTTGGTAACACATAACGGCCAGGTGTTGCTTGTCCGTCGCTCCGTCCGCCCCCGGCGCGGATTTTGGTCCTTGCCATCCGGCTTTGTAGAAGCGGGAGAGATGCCGGATGAAGCGTTGGCCCGGGAGTTACGAGAAGAAACAGGGTTATTGGTTGCTGTCGGCAAGCTATTGCAGATCGAGCCCCTTTCTTCAGAACGCAAGCAAGGGATCGTATTGATCTATCAGGCCACTATGATGGTAAACCAGCCGTGCCAACCTTTCCCGGCCGACGATGTCATGGAAGCTGTCTGGTTCTCGCCTGATGCGATTCCCTGGCAGACTTTAGCCTTTTCTTCAGCCGAAAGAACATTACGGCAATGGCTAACAGTACCGCAAAACAAGGAGCATAACGCATGAGTGCGTTTCAAGATCGACAACAATTTATCACCGTGATGGATATACTTTTTCAACGGTTAAGCGCCATCCCCGGAGCGACCGATGACTTGGTTTCTTCTGGCCTGACCATCCGGCTCCGCTGCCACAACCCGGAGGCAGTCGTCACCATTTTCTCAGAAGAGAATACACTTTTAGCCGTTGCTAACGAGGAAGAACGCCACGCCGATTTAGAATTGGCTTTAGATGCCAACCTGTTGCACAAAGTTTGGATGGATGAAGTACGCCTGCGCGATGCCCTTTTCCAGGGTGATATTCATATCGTAGGATCGCCTTTTCGCGTTTTCCACTTAGCCGAGCTATTCCGAACAGCAGAAGAAGTCTATCCCGAAATATACGCCTCAGTCATAGAAAATAAGACAACGGGAAAACTTGCCTAGTTTCCACCCTCTCAACGATCATCCATTGCCCCACCATCATCGTCCTGAACAGTCTCCCGTGCGGACAGCATTACGCTGACTTGTGCGTTCAGGGCGATTAACATGCTTTCTATCCGGCGCAGGTCACTGCGTTGGGGAATATCCAACCGCCGCGCAACGCGCTCTATCGCGCCGGCCCAGGGACTCTCTTCGCCATCGTTGGCCGACACTGCCGCAGGAGAACGAATCATATCATCCGTATCTTTTCCCGGGGCGGCCATTTGCCCTATGGCCCCAGCGATCTCCCCGGGAAATTTGGCAGCCCGGATCATCAACAATAGCGGTGAAATAGCTACCGAGGCTACAGAACGACGGCTAACAGCCAGCAATACTTGGGCGAGAGTAGCCGCAGTAATATCCTGCCCACTCTCGGAATCGATAACCTGGATCGGCACGCCAACATCAACTAACCGCTCTACCTCTTGCAAGTGAATGTAACGGTTGCTCTCTGTGTCATACAATTTGCGATTCGGATAACGCTTGATCAAATGTACCGGCAAACCGATGTACTCCTTCTTCACCGCTGTCGACGAACTCGTATTCAGGCCGAGTCCGATGTTTTGGATTCTTCCTTCTGTTGCTCCTGGGCCTGGCGTAATGCTTCAATGCGGAGCGTAAGCTGAGCCACTTGCGTGTTCAAAGCCTTGATATCTGCCCTGGTAGGTAAGTTCATCCGGTGCGACAGCCCTTCTAATTGATCTTCCAGCACCCCTGTGATGCGGTCAGTGGATGTTTCCATCTCTTTTTTGCGCTGATCCAGAACATCCCGAAGCAATTTGCGTCCCTCTTGTTCTGCCAGCTCGCCGCGATCCACCAGCTTATTGACCACTGCTTCAATCTCGTCGCTGCCTAAAGCCAGTGCGCCGATGCTAGCCAATAGCATGGAGCGAACACCCCCAAAAAAGGTGCGTTCTTTCGTGGTGGTTTTCTTCTCTTCTGTTGTCATCTTGACCTCCTCCGCTTTACATACGAATGCGATACGCATTGGGCACAGCGTTTTTGCCGGGCCCAAACTGCACTACTTCATAAAAATGACGCGATGCGTCAAAACTATTGTCATTATAGCAGGTCGGGTGCGTCTTGTCAATACCCTGCTAAAATGCGCCGCAAAGCAGTCGCCATCTTTTTTGGGGCACCGTAGGAACAAATACTTATTTGCCCGGCCTTGTTTTGAAGTGCGCCGACTCGTCGGCGCTTGTCAACCCTGACGCTTTCCGGTAAACTTAGAGATAGCATCACTTCCCTGGAAGGCAGAGCGGCTTGATCGTAGCATAGTCATCGGTGTTTGGCTCTACACCATGTGCGCTGAGTGCGAGGAACAAGAGAATGAGAAAAATCAAGGCGATATTAGGCAGCATATTCATAGCACTTGTTTTAGGTTCATTGCTGGTCATCAGTGCCAAAAGTGACGTAGCCGGCAACTGGCAGCCCATCACAAGCCACACAACCGGCACGTTGCGAGCCATCTTCTGGCGCACGCCGGAAGATGGCTGGATTGTCGGCGACAACGGACGTCTCTTGCAAGTGGACCTGTTGGCTCTGTCGCCGGATACGGTTGCAACAGTCAAGAACACAGGGGTAAGCGCGAATCTTTACGGCGTGAGCTTTCCAGAACGAGCGTATGGGGTAGATGGTTGGGCTGTGGGCGATGGCGGCACAATCCTGCACACGGCGGACAAAGGCAATAGCTGGGGCACACAGGCCAGCGGCACGACCGCTAATCTGCGGGCCGTAGCCATGGCCGATAAATATCGCGGTTGGGCCGTGGGCCAGGAGAACACGATTTTGCGCAGTGTAGACGGCATGCACTGGAACGGCCAGAATTCCGGATTGAGCAGCGCCGATTTCTCCGCTGTGCAAGCGTTAGACCTGTATCACGCCTGGGTCGCCGGTCGGGATAATAGCGACCAAAAGCCAGTCATTCTGCACACGACGGACGGCGGCAGCCATTGGCAATTGGCCTACCGCGGCGAAATATCCCGCACGCTGCGGGCGCTCTATTTCAGCGATGCGCAACACGGCTGGGCTGTCGGCACCAACGGCCTGATCCTGCAGACAACGGATGGCGGTGCCAACTGGTTACAACACAGTATCGCCGGACTAAGCACAACGCTAACAGCCGTCTGGAGCAGTGACGACGGCGGAGATATCTGGGTTGCCGGGGAAAATCATCTCATTGAGCACAGCGGCGATGGCGGCGCGACTTGGGCTGCAGAAACAACCGGCATCAACGCCGATTTCAACGGTTTGCAATCTTTCAATGCTTATGGCGGCAGTGGCGCGGTGGGGAGCAACGGCACTTTTTTGCTACGCCAGGCTTTGACCAGGACGGTGAGCGCTTATTTCGTTAGCCGGCCGCCGGTCATCGATGGCCATTTAGACGAATGGCAGAATGTCCCGGCTATGCCGTTGAACTATCGTACGGCGGAAGCTGTTCGCTGGCATGAAACACATTATCGGTATCAAGACAGCTTGCAGGACGCAAACATCGGCCTGCGGGCCGGCTGGGACAACGACCATTTGTATTTTTCAGTTGTCATTACCGACGACATAATCAAGGAAGATGACGTGCCCGCCAAGCCGTGGTACGACGATGAGATCGAGCTAGGGATAGACGGGGGGAAGCGTTTTGTTCTTGACGACGGCTATCCCAACAGCTTCGATCACCAGTATACTGTCAATCCCAGCGAATATTTCACCGATTGGGGCTATATCAACGCTGAGCGTAATCCGCGCCCCCCTATTACGGTGGCCACGGTCAGGACGACACACGGCTGGAATATCGAAGTGAGCGTGCCGTACAGCGAAGTGCAGGCTATTCCCCTTTATGCCGGTCGCGTGTTTGGCTTCACGTTTGGTTACCATGACGACGACGGTGGTGGCGGCGGCGGTTGGGACACGTACTATATCTGGGAAGGGTCAAGTACAAATGACACATTCGGTCAATTCCACGGATACGGTAACTTGGCTCTGAGCCACACGCTCTTGCCGGGCATGCCCACGCCGACTCCCACGCCAACCGAAACGCCGTCCCCAACCCCAACGGTGGGCAGTATCCGCGCCGTGGCCTGGATCGATGCCAATAGCGATGGTGTACACGATGAAGGCGAGCTTCCTTTGCCCAACGCTTTCGTGCGCTTCTTGCAAAATGGCAGCCAATTGGTCGATAATGGCTATACGGATGCCAGCGGTGTGTACACGGCAACGAATCTCGCATCCGGGCTTTACATCGTGACGGAAAGCAACCCACCCGGCTATCAGGCCACCACAGCACAATCGCAGAGTGTTTTCCTGCATGGTGGCCAAACAGAGGAACGTTATTTTGGCGCCGCACCGGTTGCTACGGCGACGCCAACCGAGACGCTAACCCCAACCGCTACGCCAACAAGTTCTCAGCAGATGATCTATTTACCTATTTGCTGGTGCAAAGGATGAGTGGATAGCCCTTTGTTGCCCGGCGAGCTGTGCTCGCCGAATAATTAACGAAAACAGGAAGAAATTCATGGCCGAACAGGCACTTTATCGTAAATACCGCCCGCAGAACTTTGCCGAGATCGTCGGGCAGGAACACGTGACCATCACATTGCAAAATGCGCTGCGAGAGGGGCGCATCGCCCACGCTTACCTGTTCAGCGGCCCCCGGGGCACTGGCAAAACCAGCGCGGCGCGCATTTTAGCCAAAGCAGTGAATTGCCTCAACGAGGATGTCGCCGCCCGGCCGGACAACACATGCCCTTTGTGCGTGGCCGTCAACGAAGGCCGTTCGTTAGATCTTATCGAGATCGACGCAGCCTCCCACACCGGCGTGGACAACATTCGCGAGATGATCGACCGAGTCAACCTGATGCCCAGCGAAGGGCGCTACAAAGTGTACGTCATCGACGAAGTGCACATGCTCTCCACGTCGGCGTTCAATGCGCTGTTGAAAACGTTGGAAGAACCGCCGGCGCACGTCATTTTCATCTTGGCCACCACCGAGCCGCACAAAGTATTGCCCACGGTTCTTTCCCGTTGCCAGCGCTTCGCCTTCCGGCGCATTCCGGAAGGGCTCATCAAACAAGAACTGCGCCTTATCGCCGATCGCGAACAGATCGATGCCGAAGATGCCGCCTTAGCCCGTATAGCCCGCTACGCCAACGGCGGCATGCGGGATGCCGTCAGCCTTTTGGATCAATTAGCTTCCAGCAGCAGCGGCCAGCTCACTTTGCAGGACGTCAATGAGTTCTTGGGGGCAGTCACCAACGAGGCGATGGGCGTGTTAGTGACTGCCTTGGCAGAACGGGACACAAAAAAAGGGCTGGCCCAGCTCAACGTCCTACGGGAGCAAGGCGTTGATATGCAGCAATTAGCCGCCCAAATGGTGGATTACTTGCGCAATCTACTACTCTGGAAAGTGGGAGGGGAAACAGCTTTGCCCGGCGGGGATGATGCGTACCGGCAACAACTTGCCGAGCAAGCCCAGCATTTAGCAACCGGCCAACTTTCCCGCCTCATCCGCGATTTCAGCAGCGTCCGCACCGATGTCCGCGGCGGCATGGAACCACATGTAGCCATAGAACTCACTTTTGTGGACGCGGCCAACGCGGCGAACATCAGCACACCAACAGCGCCGTCTAAGGAAACCACAGCCAAAAGAGCAACACCTCACACCGCCCCGCCGCGTACTGGGCGGACGCTGCCTCCCAAAAGCGGCAAATCGGTGGCAAAACCGCCCAGCGCGCCGGCTGGGACACCGGTGCAACTGGACGAGAACGATCCGCTGACCGGCCTTCGCCGCAACTGGAAAATGGTGGGACACCTTTTACGCCGCCAAAAATTATATCGATTGCAAGCCGGTGTCAATAGTAGCACGCCGGTTCGGATAGAAGGACAACGCCTATTCATTGATTTTCAAAACGAACTCTCGTATAATTTAGCTACACAAGAGCACCGCCAAGTCGAACGCGCCGTCCAACAGATATTTGGCGAAGCATTCAAAATCGTTTGCCTGCTACAAGGTCAACACGAAGGCGTAACCATAGATACACCAGCGCCACAAGTGGAAAAAGTGACACCGACCCAGATCAAACCAGACAACGACATGAGCGAGATCGCCAATGATCCGCTGATCAAAGCGGCGCTAACCACAGGCGGTCGCATTGTGAAAATACACAAGAAAGGAAACGAGGAGACAAATGGCTAAACCAAAACGCCGTTTCGGCACTAAAGCACCCAAAAGCGGAAAGGGCGGCCTGCCCGGTTTAGGTGGCGGTAATTTGATGGGACAATTACAAAAAATGCAGGAGGAAATGGCCAAAGCGCAAGAGGAATTAGCCGGAACCACATTAGAGGTTACAGCCGGCGGAGGTGCCATCACCGTTGTTGTGGACGGTCAACAAAAACTACACAGTATCCAGATTGATCCAGACGTGGTGGACCCAGAAGATGTGGAAATGCTGCAAGACTTGATTTTGGCCGCGGTCAACGAAGCGCTGGAGCAATCGCAACAATTAGCCAACGAGCGTTTAGACGGTTTGACCGGCGGTCTCTCGCTGCCGGGATTAATGTAGCACAGGGAGAAGAGCGTTGAGCAACTGGATTATCGCCGAACCGGTACAGCGCTTGGTGGAAGCTTTCGAACGGCTGCCCGGCATCGGCCCCAAAACAGCATCCCGCTTAGCCTATTATTTGCTGCGGGCGCCGGATAACCTGGCTTTAGACTTAGCAGACGCCTTGCACAACTTAAAAGAAAATACTGTGCTCTGCGAACGCTGTTTCAATGTGACGGTAACCTCTCCTTGCCCTATCTGCTCCGATCCCAACCGGGATCAATCGACGGTGTGCGTGGTGGAAGAACCGCTGGACGTGGTGGCGCTGGAGCGCACAGGTGTTTTCCACGGCCTCTACCACGTTCTGCACGGCCGCATCTCCCCGTTAGAGGGGATTGGTCCGGAACAGCTCAAGATCCGCGAGCTCTTGGTGCGGCTGCAAAACGAGCCCATCACGGAAGTGCTCATCGCCACCAACCCAACGCTGGAGGGAGAGGCGACGGCCATGTACATCGCCCGCCAGATTCGTCCCCTGAACCTGCGCATTACTCGCCTCGCCCAAGGGTTGCCGGTGGGCGGCGATTTGGAATATGCCGATTTGAACACGCTCAGCCGGGCCCTTTCCGGTCGCGAAGAAATGCAAACCGGCGAGGGATAAAGGGGAGAGTAGAAAAGGGAGAATGGAAAACAGCATCTTCATCATTGACGTAGTTTGTCCCGGATAATTTAATAATGCGATTGGGATTCGCCGTAAAAGTCTTGGGCCGGCCTGGCTTGAAATCGCATGATGGCCGTCGCCGAGAAAACAATCCTCACCTCAGCGTCAGCTTAGCTTATTTACGTGATACCCTGCTCTACTTGCGACAAAAACGCATTCAGTTCTATCGTTTCTCGGCAAACTTAGCACCGTATTTAGGGGAAGCAGACAACGCCCTATTTGATCAACAGCGGCGCGAAGCGGCCCGGGAATTGGCCTATATCGGCCAAATCGCGGCCAATTATAACCTCCGGCTCACCTGCCACGCTCCCCTTTCAACGGTGCTAAACAGCAGAGATGAAACAGTACGAGCGCGTAGCCGAATAGTACTGAACCGGCTGTGCCAGCTTTTCGTCGACATGCATTTAGACCGAGAAAGCATCATCGTTCTACACGTCGGCAGCCACTACGAGCGGGAAGAAGAAGCGCTAACGACATTTTTGCGCAGTTACGAACGCTTGCCGCAAAACAGCCGCCAACGTATTGCCTTAGAGCACGACAGCCGTTTCGACCTGCCGGCGTTGGTCTGGCTGCACGAACGCAGCGGTCTGCCCCTCGTGTACGACCACTTACACCACCTGAATTATAATCCGGACGGGCTCTCTGCCACCGAAGCACTGGCTATGGCATTGCACAGTTGGCCGGCGGAAAGCACACCGAAAGTGCACTTCAGCTCCCCACG
Organism: Anaerolineae bacterium; assembly: GCA_015486845.1. GTDB lineage: Bacteria > Chloroflexota > Anaerolineae > JAADDB01 > JAADDB01 > WFQU01. The sequence continues at coordinate 10,103 of WFQU01000026.1, forward strand.
CACCTCATTACGCCTTTGGCAACGGGATAAACAAGCGTTCGTGGAAGCGCCACGTTGGACGCAGCACGCCGATTACATCGATCCATTCTCTTTCCAGCATTTCCTTATTCAACTGCCGGCCCACGCATCGCCGGATGTGATGATAGAAGCAAAAGCTACTGACTTGGCTTTGCTACGCTTGCGCCAGGATTTAGCCCAATTCGCACCAGATTTGGCCGCCCATCACTTTGGTCAAGTCACAACCATTAAAGAGGAAACAACCGCCTATCAAGTGCAGCTACCCGTCGGTGCTGCCAGCGACCAACAAGTTTTAGTGGCCTTACTCAACAATCAGGCAGATTGGCGTCGAGTGCAGGAAGAAGGGTGGTATCGGATTCCAGTGAAACGGGCGCCGGAACGGGTGGGGGCGGATTTCCTTGCCTTTTATCAGACCAAAGCCTTGGCACCGGAATCTTTCGGCATTTACTATTACGCACCGGTTTTACGTTACCAGTTGCGGCAACGACGTGATCTTTTACCGGAAGAAGTCGATCATCCCCGGGCCGACGACTGGTATTATCAGATTTTCTTGGGCGAGCGTAGAACATTATCTCGCCCTATCCTAAGCCGCCATTTGCGCCGGGTAACTTTCATCCGAACTACTTTGGCAAAACTGCTGGCCGCCCGAGAAATCAACGATCTTTGGCTGGGTGACGGCCGCCAGGGACAGCTTTGGCAATTATTACAGCGAGAGGGATACGACATAGAGCGCTTCTACCGGATCAACGAGCAAGAAAACAGCTACGGGGCCGATTTCGTGCTTTTGGCCGGAGGGAGGCGGGTCGCCTTTTTCTGCGACGAAATGCCGGCAACCCCAACGCCTCCCGGCTGGATCTGGCTGCCCTGCCCGGACGAGGACTTGTCAACGCTGGATGACGAAATAATTGGCCCAGAGGATAAAACGAACACACCATGACAAAACTGCACGAGTTATTACCAGACCTGCCGCCAATGGGGGATCACAGTCAGCCGGCCAGGCAAGGTAGTTGGCAGAACAAGGTTACAAAAGTCATACACGAACTGGTCTTCGGGGCAGAGGATGGCCTGATATCGATATTAGGGGCTGTAATAGGCGTGGCGCTGGCCACCCACAGCAATCAAATGACCTTGCTGGCCGGAGTCGCGGCCGGCGTACCCGGCGCTATTTCCATGGCTGCGGGCACTTATTTAGGCGCCAAAGCGGAAACTGAAGTGGTCGTGAAACGCTTGTTGGAAGAACATCAACAAGCAGAATCCAATCTTGAGGGTGAATATCAGGAAATGATGGAATATTACCGGCAACGTGGATTCAGCGAAGCCGAAATTGATGTGCTCATTGAGGGCGCCAAACGCAATCCAGATTTCCTACTGGAAGAAATGGTCACCCATGAATTGGGGATATCTCCAACAGATTTAGTGCAGCCACTGCACCGGGCCATCTGGATGATGGTTGCTTACTTAGCCGCTATGCTCATCCCCATCGGGCCTTATGCGCTCTTCCCTTACAAAATTGCCATTATCATCTCCGGGGTGGGCACGATTTTAGCACTGATGGGCATCGGAGCACTAAAGACCACGGTAACCGGTCGTTCTCCCTGGCGCAGCGCCCTGGAAATGGCACTTGTTGCCACATTAGCGGGCGGGTTTGGCATAGCTGTGGGCAGCTTATTCACATTACTCGCGCCTAACACGTACTAAATTGCCAGCGCCCGGACTTTTTATTTTAGTGCCTCCGACAATACCACATCATACTCTTGCTGGAGTTGGTCCAAAAAGAACGCCAAACTGCGCAAGCGTTGTTGCCCCATCTGACGCGCCAGCTCTGTATTCAAAGAAGCAACGATTCGCGGCAAAAGACCATGCAGCCGGCCCTGCTCCCTAACTAAAAAAGCTTCCTCGTCCGCGCTGAACGGCGGTAAGCCGTTCAGCCCTTGCACCATACCCTCCAGGCCTACTTTACTCAGTTTATCCGCGTCCCACAAAATGGCCGCCTCCAACGGCTCGACCAACTCCGTCTTAATCAGCCCCGCATGTTTGCGCACTGCATCTGCGACAGCCGCAATCTTGCCGGGAGGAAAATCCGTCTCCGCCAAAATAGCCGGTATCTCCTCAGCAGCCAACAAACCATGTCTATGTTCCCCTTTGCGAATATCGTGCAGCCAGGCCGCAGCGGCCACGATTTCCACATCAGCGCCCAATGCCTGAGCTAAGCGGGTCGCCGTGCGCACCACAGCGCGCACATGTTCCAGCCGATAGTTGAAGTTAACCGGCGTCCCGCCAACTTCCGCCCAGTACTGGACGACCTCTTTCTCCGCCCGCTGTCGGGCCAAATTCTGTGCCACTTCTCGCCAAGATTTCATCATAGCATCAATACGCCCGAGCAAAAATAGCGACGCGATCCGTTTTCCGGCCCGTGTAAAAACAGCGGCCTGCGCCTTCCGGCGTTTCCAGTGGAAAACAACGAATCGTGGCCTTCGTTTCCTCTTTGATGCGGGCTTCGTCATCACGATTGCCTGCCCAGTGCACCCGAATAAACCCACCTTCATTGGCCAGTCGTTCTTTGAATTCATCGTAAGAAGCAACCGTTGTGGTGTGTTCATCACGAAAACGGGTAGCGTCCGCCAGCATGGCAGCTTGAATGTCCACTAAAAGCCTTTGCACCGTTACGGCTAAGCCGTCGATATCGATCTGCAGCTTGTTGGCCCGGCCGGGACGATCCCGTCGCGATAGCATCACTTTACGTGCTGCGATATCGCGCGGCCCCAGCTCGATGCGCAGCGGCACGCCGCGTAGCTCCCATTCGTTGAATTTGTAACCGGGTTGGTATTGATCACGGTCATCCAATTTGACCCGCACGCCGGCCTGTTGCAGCCTGTTCACAATCTTATTAGCCTCAGCCAGAACTATCTTGCCATCAGCGGCTTTGCGCCAGATGGGTACAATCACGACCTGGATCGGGGCCAGGCGTGGCGGCAAACGCAGTCCATTATCATCCCCGTGCGCCATGATAATAGCACCAACCATGCGGGTGCTCACGCCCCAACTGGTAGTCCAGCCATATTGCAGTTTATTATCGCGATCCAAGTATTTAATATCAAATGCCTTGGCGAAATTCTGGCCTAAGAAATGGCTGGTGCCCGACTGTAGCGCCCAACCGTTGCCCATCATTGCCTCAATAGTGTAGGAATCCACCGCGCCGGCAAACCGTTCCCGTTCCGATTTCACCCCCTTAATCACCGGAATAGCCGCCTCATTGATAGCAAAATCGGCGTACACATCCAAAATGCGCAATGTTTCTGCAATGGCTTCCTCTTTCGTCGCGTGGACAGTGTGTCCTTCCTGCCAAAGAAATTCGCTGGTGCGCAAGAAAAGTCTGGTACGCATCTCCCAGCGCACTACATTAGCCCATTGATTAATAAGAATGGGCAAATCTCGGTAAGAACGCACCCACTGCGAGTACATATAACCGATGATCGTTTCTGAAGTGGGGCGTACCACTAACGGTTCCTCCAGTTCCTTGCCGCCGGCGTGCGTCACGACAGCCAGTTCCGGCGAAAAACCCTCCACGTGTTCTGCCTCTTTTTCTAAAAAGCTCATGGGAATAAAAAGCGGGAAATACGCGTTCACGTGGCCGGTCGCCTTAAAACGTCGGTCTAAAGCGTCGCGGATATTTTCCCACAACGTGTAACCATAAGGCCGAATGACCATCGTTCCTTTCACTGGTGAGTAATCGGCCATCTCTGCACGCTGTACGACCTCGTTATACCAGCGGCTATAATCCTGCTGACGCGGTGTAATGCTCTTTTTGTCTGCCATAAACGCTTTCTTCTCCTTACGAAAATATATTACAACTAACGGAACACAGTGCAAGTTACGTATTGTGTCCCATTTTTGCATGACAATGTGCCAATAAAGTATTTCTCCACTCAACTGCCCCTTGGCGGAAGCGTCAAAAAAGCCACCGCTTCCGAAGGTGTGGCGGCTGTCTGCACAAGGCGAAAAGCCGAACGGCCCATTTGGGAGCGTTCTCGCAACCATTGCAGGAACGGCGGCCACGGTTCCCCCACTAACACAAACGGCTTGACGCCATTTGTGGAGAGCAGCAACATGTTCCATAGCAACGTGACTTCAGCCAGCGTGCCGATGCCACCTTTCATGGCAATAAACGCGTCCCCTTCTTGGATCATGCGGGCAATGCGTTCCGGCAAGGTAACGGTACGTCGTTCTTCGGTCAACCACCGATTGGGTTGGTGATTCCCAACGAAAATGTCGCAAGTGTAGCCGATCACTGCCCCGCCGGCACGGCTGGCGCCTTCACTGACGCCGGCCATCACACCGCTATAGCCACCGCTGCCCACGGCCCACCCCTCTCCAACCAACCGTGTGCCCAATTGTACTGCTTCGGCATAAAGTGGATCACTTGCTGGCACCCGTGCCCCGCCAAAGACGATGGCCAACGGCTTAGTCGACGCATATTTCTTCATCACGATCCTCTCCTAACACTTCCCTGACATCCGCTTCATCTACCCAGAAAGGACTGAAGTGACGTGCGAAGCTCGTCATAGCATCAGCAACAGATACCTGCTTGCCCTGTTTGCGGGCTAAATGATGACGGTGTGACATGCTCCACAAATAGAGATCCGCTTCGGTATGATTCGGGAAAGCGTCCAGAATCTGGTAGCGCCGGATCACTTCGACAATAGGACGGTACAGATGTCGATACCAACTATCCGCGGCCTCTTGGACGGTAACATCCCGGTCCCATTGCGAGGATAACAAATAGCGGTACATTAAAATATGCTTCCAAAGTGCTTTGTAGTTCTCTGGCTTGCTAATCCGAAAATCCGCCTCCGGGTACTTTTTATCTAATGCAGTTTGTTGCAAGAACTCGGCTAAGGCACCCACCATGGCTAAATCTTTCTGATGCATGTAGCGAGTCAGCAGAACCCGTGACGCGCATTCGCTAACATCGGCCATAATTGTTTTTCGTCTGCGATGTTTGGCCACTGACACGCGATGATGCCCGTCTTTAACAAAATAGACATCGCCGACCTTGTAAAGTTCAACCGGTTTCATAGATAATTGTGCTTGGGCCCGGCGCTCCACAGCGACCCAACGATCTTCAGTGTGCCCCTGCCGGGGGAAAAACGCCCGATCGAAATCGCCAGTGCGATCCACGCTGCCCACGATATCAGCCAAAGCCACTTTCCGTAACCCCACGTGAACAGGCTTGCCCAAGTGCAATTTCTGGTCTACATCATGAAAGGAAAGCAGCCGGTTCGACCGCCCGCGGAAAAAGCTGATCAGGTCGTTTAAAAACGCCTGACGCCGGGCACTCTTGAATTCTTGTTTGGCCTCATAGGTTTCCGGATCAAGTTGTGCCTCCAAAGAGCCAGGAGAATCCATCAACGCCGGGTCAAGTTTCTTTTTCATCATATTCAATAACCTTAAACGGGTAAGTATTGATTACTGAGGTCTCGCCAAATCGTGTTTCCGTTATTTCGTCATGCCGGTAAACATGTTTGTGACCGTGAACAAGATATTTAGGCTTGAAAAGCTTCATAAACCAACGGAAACAACGAAAGCCTTGATGTGGCAAGTCGTCGGCATCGTGAATCCGCCAAGGAGGCGCATGGGTAATCAGGATATCCAGGTAGCGACCGTAACGTATTCTATTCCAAAGCAAACTTGGCACCAGTTGCAAACATTTTAGTGCCATTTCTCCTTCAGTGTATTGGTGCTCGGGGCGACTATTGTAACGCCGAGAGCCTTCCAGCCCAGCCAAAAGCAAATTGTGCCAACGCACCACCCGACCGTCCAAATTTGTGCCGCCGCCGGGCGAAAAAGCGCTTGCTTTGTCCTGCTGATTTCTGCTGATATCATGATTGCCCAAGACAAAATAGCAGGGTGCGTTAGTCATACTGACAATAAAGTCGATATAATAAAATTTCAAGTCACCACAACTCAGAATTAAATCTATTTTACCGATATGCGACTCGATAGCCGGACTATAAAGTAGTGACAATACCTTATCACTAATAGTTAAAATACGCATAATGCGCCGCTTCCTGCATCTACCTCACTGTGTCAACTTCCCGCTTCGTATATTTCAAGCATGTCCAAATTATAGCAGAGGGACAATGAGCGACCAAAGGAAACCACAAGGCCTTTGCTCCTTCGCCCTTGTGGTTTTACTGAACAAGAGTAGGCGTTACGCAATTCAGCCAGGCAAATGTCATTGCGAGCCCCCGTAGGGGGCGAAGCAATCTTCAAGGCGGTATGGGGGTTCGCTTTGGCATGCTTCAACCGCCTCGCGATGAGATTTTGTGGGCTTCGACGTTCAACTGCGTAAGTCCTAAATAGATAGAATAAACCGCAATGGCAACGGCGTAAATCGAAGGCACAGAGCCAAATGAGAATCGACAAATATTTGCGTTATTATCTCATTGTGCCATCGCGTAAACCTTTCGTATGGCTTCTCCAGGTTAGGAATGTAGAAAGAGCAAACAGCGTAGATCTGGCCTTGACTTACGTTCAAACCCCAGGCACCCAATTTGCATCAACCTCCCCGGGTATGGTAAAAATTTTATCGTTGCTAATGCTATCGTTGTTCTTTCTCAGTGTCCTCAATTAAGCAACGTAAAAGGAGGTGTAGAATGTCTCGTACAGCGACCAGCTCATCGTGCCATGGGAAGGGATCAAATTCGACGACACGGGACAGAACATCCTGGGCAAAGGAATCACCGTGCAGGTCATCGGCGGCAAGTACACTACCGTGTGGCCATTCAACCTGGTAGCGAAGAACGTAGTGGTTTCGTTCCCCGCGTGGAACAAAAGATAACGCCTATTGACGTACAAACCCCTTATCGATTATGGATTACGGGACAGTGCGGGCGAGGCTTCTTGCCCACACTGTTGCTTAAGCCCCTGTGATCCATTTCCGATAACGGCCGTAGCCAAAAAGGAGGTTTTATGGTCAATCTCATCCAGGCACCCGCCAGCGGCATTTTGATTGGCCTGGTATACTCGTTAGTTGCCTTAGCGCTCACCCTTATCTGGGAAGTCGTAGAAATCGTGAATTTCTCCCATGGCGATTTTCTAATGATTGCCATGTATCTGGTTTTCACTCTCTATGCCGCTTTCCATTTGGACCTCATCGTGTCTCTGCCAATGGTGGCCATCGGCAGGGCCCTTATGTCCCGGCCTCGCCTACTGATGTTGGACGAGCCGTCCCTGGGATTGATGCCGCTGCTAGTGGACAGTATTCTGGAAATACTCCAGCGGCTGAACCGGGAGCGCTGGATGACCATCTTGCTGGTGGAGCAGAACGTTCGGGAGGCCCTGGAGATCGCCCATCAAGGGTATGTGATCCAGTCTGGCAAGATCATTGCGGAAGAAAAAGGACAGAAATTACTGGAATCAGACCTGATTCGTCAGGCATGCTTAGGCATTTAGTAGCAAGGCATGCCGAAGAAAGCAGAATAATGCTACCCATGGGTAATAATCCGAATTCTGTAGGAGAAAGACAAAGTCAAATGCAACCGATCGTCGGCGTGGATATCGGGGGAACTTTCACAGACTTCGTTTATTTCCCTGGCGATGAAATTCACATCTACAAGCTGCTTTCCACTAAAAAAGACCCTTCTACAGCTTTTCTGAAGGGACTGGATATTCTCGATGTAACGTCGGACACGTTGGTTTCCCACGGCACCACCGTTGCCACCAACGCCGTGCTGGAGCACAAAGGCGCCCGGACCGCACTGATCACTACCGAGGGGTTTCGGGACGTGCTGGCTATCGGGCGCCAGACCCGGCCCAAGCTCTACCGGCTGAGTTTCTCGGAACGCTGGATACCGGTGCCGGAGGATTTGCGCTTCGAAGTGAGCGAGCGGGTAGCAGCGGACGGCACCGTCCTGATCCCACTGGACATGGCCCAGGTGGAGCAGGCGCTGGACAAAGCGCTCGAAAACGGGGCAGAAGCACTGGCCATCAGTCTTCTTTTCTCCTTCGCCAATCCCACTCACGAGCAGGTCATCAAGCAAATGGCCCTGAAACGAGGGCTCTTCGTCTCCGTGTCCTCGGAAATTCTGCCGGAGTATCGTGAGTTCGAGCGGATGTCCACCACAGTCATCAACGCGTACGTCTCTCCAATCATGGATCGGTACATCGGCAGCTTGGAGGAAGGGCTCCAGCGGCGAGGGAACTGCATTCTTTGGATCATGCAGTCCTCCGGGGGGATCATCGGCGCTGCCACAGCCCGGTCGGAGGCGGTGAGGACGGCGCTTTCAGGACCTGCCGCCGGCGTCACCGGGGCATTCCACGTGGCATCCTTAGCGGGGTACGACCACATCATCACTTTCGACATGGGCGGAACGTCCAGCGACGTATCCCTGGCAGATGGACGCATCCGGCGCACCGCCGAAGGGAACATCGAAGGGTGGCCGGTACGGGTGCCGATGATCGACATCCACACCGTTGGCGCCGGCGGCGGTTCCATCGCCTGGCGGGACGTCGGTGGCTCGTTGCGGGTAGGGCCGGAAAGCGCCGGGAGTGAGCCGGGGCCTGCCTGCTACCGCCGCGGCGGCCGGGATTTCACCGTCACCGATGCGAACCTGCTCCTGGGCCGCTTAGACCCAGAGCATTTTCTCGGCGGGCGCATGTCCCTGGACAGGGCGGCATCGGAGGAAACAGCTTCCAGTCTGGCACGGAAATTCGGCATGTCCAAAGTTGACCTGGCCGAGGGTGTGATCAGGGTTGCCAATGCCAGGATGGAACAGGCTATACGGGTCATTTCCATCGAGCGCGGTTTCGATCCCCGTGATTTCACGTTGCTTCCTTTCGGTGGTGCAGGGCCCATGCACGCTCTGGAAATGGCCGATGCATTGCACATTTCACGGGTATTGGTGCCGCGCTATCCGGGCGTGCTGTCGGCTTTAGGACTCATCCTGGCGGATTTCGTGAAGGATTACTCGCTCACGGTCATGCGGGAAATGGAGGAAGTAACCTCTGGGGAACTAACAAAGGCTTTCGAGCCATTGCTGGCGCGGGGGAAGTCAGACATGGCGTCGGAGGGCTTCGAGGAGGAGAACATCGTCCTGGAGAAAGCGCTGGACCTGCGCTACAAGGGGCAATCTTTCGAGCTGGTTGTGCCCATCGAGTCCTACGCCGTGGCAGAGGCAGTGAAGTCGTTCCACGCAGGGCACGAGAAGCGCTACGGCTACGCCCGCCCTGACGCACCGGTAGAACTGGTCAACATCCGGCTGACGACCCGTGGCGTTCGCCAGCGTCCGGAGGCAATTTACGCCCGCCGAAGCACATCGTCCAACCCGGCGGCGGTGGTGAGCCAGACCCAGGTGCGGTTCGGCGGGGCGTGGCACGATGCCCCGGTGTACGAGCGGGAGTTACTCCTGCCCGGCCACGAAATCGTAGGCCCGGCGCTTGTCGCTCAGGAGGATGCCACTACGGTAGTGTCACCAGGCTGGCACGGGCGCGTGGACGAGTGGCGCAACATCGTGTTCATACGCAGGAAGGGCGAGGGATGAGCAAACCAACGAATGAGCGAATCAGCAAATGGGCGAATCAGCGGAGAAGACAATGATAAAAGCTGACCCAGTACTTTTAGAAATCATGAAATCTTTGCTGACCGCGGTGGCGGAGGAGATGGGCGGGACGCTGGGGCGCACCGGCTACTCTCCCAACATCAAGGAGCGCCGTGATTTCTCCTGCGCCGTCTTCGATGCCAAGGGCGACATGACCGCTCAGGCTGCCCACATCCCGGTACACTTAGGTGCCATGCCCCTTTCCGTCAAGGCCGCCCTGGAGCGCTTCGGCTCCTTAGCCGAGGGAGATATCGTTGTCCTTAACGACCCGTACGCCGGCGGCTCCCACCTTCCGGATATCACCATGGTCTCACCGGCCTACATGGACAACAAACTGCTGGGCTATGTGGCCAGCAGGGCCCACCATGCGGACGTGGGGGGCATTTCCCCCGGCTCCATGCCCTTAGCGAAGGAGATCTTTCAGGAAGGACTGATTATCCCTCCTGTGAAGCTGCAAAAGGGGGATGAGATCGACGATTCGGTTCTGGATCTAATTACCCGCAACAGCCGCACGCCGGCGGAGCGGCGGGGCGACCTCTCTGCCCAAATCGCGGCCCAGCACATCGGCATCCGGCGGCTGCAGGAACTCGCTAAGCGCTACAGCCAGGAACTGCTCCGGGATTACATGGCCGCGCTCCAGGATTATGCCGAACGGATGGTCCGAGACCTCATCGCTCGGATGCCGGACGGCAGGTACACTTTCCGGGACTACATGGACGATGATGGATTCGGCAACGAGGACATCCCCATCGTGGTCACTGTGAGCGTCGAGGAGGACAAGCTGGCACTGGATTTCACTGGCACATCGCCGGAGGTAGCCGGCGGTATCAACGCGGTGGCATCGGTGACGCTATCGGCGGTCTTCTACGTCATCCGCTGCCTCCTGACGGACGACCAGGTTCCCACCAACGCCGGCATCTTCCGGCCGGTGAAAATCATCGCACCAGAAGGCACGCTGGTCAACGCTCGCTTCCCGCGGGCGGTGGCGGCGGGCAACGTGGAGACTTCCCAGCGGATCACGGATGTGGTTCTGGGGGCATTCGCCCAGGCTTTACCGGACATCGTGCCGGCGGCGTCCCAGGGCACCATGAATAATCTGACCATCGGCGGAGACGACCCGCGAACCGGCGGGCGCTTTGCCTACTACGAGACCATCGCCGGGGGGATGGGCGCTTCGGCGCAGGCGGACGGGCTTTCCGGCATCCACGTCCACATGACCAACACCCTGAACACCCCTGTAGAAGCTATGGAGTACGCTTACCCCTTGCGGGTGACGCGCTACGAAATCCGGCGTGGCTCCGGCGGCGCGGGAAAGCACCACGGTGGTGACGGCGTGTACCGGGAGGTGGAACTGCTGGCGGACGCCACCGTCACCATCCTCTCCGAACGGCGGCGACATGCACCTTTCGGCCTTTTCGGCGGCGAACCCGGCAACAAAGGGGAAAACCGCTACTTCCCGGCGGAGGGAGAAACGCTCCCGCCGGAGCTCAAGGGACTGCCGGAGAAGGACAGCTATCGGGTTTTGCCGGGCAAAGTCACCTTCCCGGCGGCGAAAGGCGCTCGCGTCGGCATCGCCACACCCGGTGGCGGAGGATACGGTGCGCCGATGAAGCGCCGATAGCCACCAATCAACAGCCAAATAGACTTCACGCACCACCATCACAAACAGAAAAATTGGCAGCGAGATATCTCGCTGCCAATCCATTTGTTACTAAAACATCAGACAAAAAAGCCGTCAGGGCTCAACCGTGTACCCGTTTCTCGTATCCCTTCCAAAACGGCTCACGCAATTCCTTTTTCAGAATTTTGCCTGTACCGCCTTTGGGTAATTCTGTGCGGAATTCCACGATCTTGGGCACCTTGAAATGCGCAATACGATCACGCAAATAGTCGGTAAGCGCTTCAGCGGTGAGTGTCATATCTGGTTTTAACACAACGATGGCCGCCGGCACTTCGCCCCATTGCGCATCTGGAACAGCAACTACGGCACATTCGAAAACAGCCGGGTGACTATAAATCGCGTTTTCCACTTCAGCCGAGGAAATATTCTCCCCACCGGAAATGATAATGTCTTTCTTGCGATCCACAATCAGCACGTACCCTTCGTCGTCGACGACAGCCATATCGCCGGTATAGAACCAACCATCCACAATCGCTTCCTTGGTAGCCTCCGGATTGTGCAAATAACCGTTCATCACCACATTGCTGCGCACGATGATCTCGCCGATATCCTTGCCATCGGGGCGGACATCCTCGCCGTTGTCGTGAACGACACGCAGCCGTACCCCTACGATGGGCAAGCCAGTACGGGACTGGTAGTAACGACGTTGTTCTTCTGTCTTTTCCAGACCGTGCTTAGGATATGCCAAGGTCAAAATGGGTGTTGTTTCGGTCAAGCCGTAGCCGGAAAAGGCGCGGACGTGGAATTTATCCTCCAACGCGTGTAACAGAGATTCCGGCGACGGCGCACCGCCGATGATAATTTCCCGCAATGTACTTAGGTCATATTTTTCCACACCGGGATAGTTAACCATAGCATTAAACACCGCCGGCACACCAAAAAGTCGGGTAACTTTCTCGTCCTGCGTCAACTGCAGGATTAAGCCGGGATCGATCTTGCGCAGCATCACATGCTTGCCACCTACCGCCGTCAAAAACTGCGGCGTCCCCCAGCCGTTGATGTGGAAAAGAGGCACAATATGCACCAGGGCATCGCTATCGTCCAGTTTCAGGGCGGCAATAGCATTCAGGGCATGCAAATAAAGCGTGCGATGCGTCAGTTCCACCCCTTTCGGATTGCCTGTCGTCCCGGAAGTGTAGAAGATCTCAGCAACAGCGTTTTCATCCACCGCGTCCAAGGGCACATCGAAAGAAGAAGATGCTTCGGCCAAGATACCTTCGTAACAATGCGCCCAAACCGGTGGTTCCGGCGATTCGATGATGACGTAATGCCGGACCCGGGGCAAATGCGGCCGCAGTTGCTCTATCATGGGCAAAAAGGCGTGGTGAAAGAACAAAACGTCCGCTTGAGCGTGGTTGAGGATAAAGCCAATCTCAGAAGGCGCTAGGCGGAGATTGATGGGATTGAGGATACCGCCAACCTGGGGCACGGCAAAGTACGCTTCCAGTAAATGGTAAGTATTGAAATCAACGAACGAAACGACTTTGCCAGATTCCACCCCCAACACCTGCAAAGCGTTGGCCAGTTTATTCACACGCTCATCAAATTCACCATACGTGAACCGCTTATCGCCGTCCACGACACCAGTACGATCGTGAAAATAGGTTACAGCGCGCTCCCTGAATTCCAACGGGGTCAATGGAACGAACATGACAATACCTCCTTTGCTAAACAAGAATCAACCATGACACACAACAAGCAACATTGCTTGCTGAAACAGACCCGTTATAGCCCGATAAGACAAGAGACCCGTGGTGCCATATGGAACCGCGTTAATGCAGAATCTTGCTCAAGAAGAGTTTAGTTCGTTCATGCGACGGATTCGTGAACAACACGTCCGGGGCTGCTTCTTCGACAATCACACCATTATCCATGAAAACAACGCGCCGGGCTGCTGCCCGGGCAAAGCCCATCTCATGGCTCACGACAACCATAGTCATGCCTTCCCGGGCTAAATCAAGCATTACATCCAAGACCTCTTTGATCATCTCCGGATCTAAAGCGGAAGTAGGCTCATCGAAAAGCATGATTTTAGGCTGCATCGCCAACGCCCGAGCGATGGCCACACGTTGTTGCTGCCCGCCAGAAAGCTGGCTGGGATAAACATCTGCTTTCTCAGGAATACCAACCTTTTCTAATAAATCGCGGCTAATGGATTCGGCCTCTTTTTCATCCCGTTTGCGCACCACGCGTTGCGCTAAAAGGATATTTTGTAAAACTGTCAAATGGGGGAAAAGATTAAAAGACTGAAAAACCATTCCCACTTCCGCCCGTAATTGATTGACATCAAAGCCTTTGGCCGTAGTATCCATCCCGTCGACGATAATCGTGCCGGTCGTTGGTTTCTCGAGCTCGTTGATACAACGCAACAGCGTCGATTTGCCCGAGCCGCTGGGGCCAATAACCATAAGCACTTCACCAAACATCACATCAAGGCTGACACCGTTCACAGCATGGACATGCCCGAAATATTTCCTCAAATTACGAATCTGAATAATTGGTTCGCTCATGGGATACGCCACCTCCGTTCAACATAACGAACTAATGCAGATAATAAAAATGTCATGAGCAAATATAACACCGCCACGGAGTTGTAACCCTCGAAAGCGCGGAAAGTGCGTGAGATGAACAAGCGCCCCATTTGTAACAAATCGGGAATAGCGACTACGGAGACTAACGATGTATCTTTCAGCAAAGCGATAAAGTTATTGCCCAAAGGGGGTAACACGCGACGGATAGCTTGGGGAAGAATAACGAATCGCATGGCTTCCAAGTAGCTCATGCCCAGCGAGCGAGCGGCTTCCATTTGCCCGCCGTGCACAGATTCGATGCCGGCGCGATAGACTTCTGCCAAGTAAGCCCCATAGCCGATGCCTAAGCCAACGATCGCGCGGGACAACATCGGTAAATCCACCACCTTGTGGGTCGCGTCCCGGATAGCCGGCCCAATAACAAATCCGGCATAAAGGATGATCACCAACATTGGCAAACCACGAATCACTTCCACGTAAAGCGTGCCTAAAGCATATAAAACCGGATTACGGGAAACACGAAGCATGCCAGCTATCAAACCCAAGATCAACGCCAATAAATAAGCCAAAAAAGTAACTTCTAATGTAATTCGGATGCCGGGTAAAATAGCCTTGAACGCTTCAATGTACAGCACATTCGTTAGCATGGAGATCAAGACATAGATGCCTACACCAGCAACAATGACTCCCCACCACGGCACCTCCCTTAAAAAGTCAGAGAGCGTTCGGCGTTCCTCAAAGTCTGTTTGTTCTTCATCAATCATTGACGCAATCCTTCCTCAAGCCGTAAACACAGGACGGCCGGTGACGATGAGCAGATTATAACTGCAAAAGTATTTTCCCTTTAGGCTCCTCCCTATCACCTGACCAGATAAAAAGGCGGGGAAGAGATCCAAACAGGTCTCTCCCCGCCCGAAATCAGTCACTTACGGATTGGTACCGAACCATTTGGTGTAAATCTTGTTATACGTGCCGTCATCTTTCACGGCTTTCAACGCTGCATTCAGCGCCTTGAGCAAATCAGTCTTCTTTTTGTTTACGGCGATACCGTAAAGCTCACTGGTAAATGGCTTACCGACCAATTTAGCGTTCAACTCCGGATTCGCTTTGATGATATCAGCCGACACCGGCGCGTCATTGACGACCGCATCCACATCGCCATTCTTCAAAGCCTGGAACGCCAAAGTAATTTCATCGTAACGCTTCACGGTCACACCTTTGATCTTGGAAGTGGCAATATCGCCAGTCGTGCCCAATTGCACACCGACTTTGTGCCCCGACAGATCAGCAGCGCCTTTAATAGTCGTGTTGTCCTTGCTGACAGCGACAATTTGGCCGGCGTTGAAATAGGGATCAGTGAAATTAACCACCTTCTTCCTTTCATCAGTGATGGTCACCGAAGAGACCACCGCATCAAATTCGCCATTGGCCAGTGCGACAAAAATGCCGTCCCATTTAGTGTTCACGTACTTCGGCGTGAAATTCGCTCGCTTCGCCAGTGCGTTCATCAGATCGACATCGAAACCGACGATCTTGTTATCTTTATCCACGTATTCCATAGGGCGGAACTCTGCGTTCGTGCCAACGACCACTGTGCCCAAAGGCTTGGCAGCACTTTTCTGGCTGGTGCTGAACCATTTGTTGTAGATTTTGTCGTACGTGCCATCGGTTTGCACCGTTGCCAAAGCCGCGTTCAGCGCGTTTAACAATGTTTTGTGCTTTTTATTCACGGCGATGCCGTAAAGCTCGGTGGTAAATGGCTTGCCAACCAATTTAGCGTTCAACTCCGGATTCGCTTTAATAATATCAGCCGATACTGGTGCGTCGTTGACGACCGCATCCACATCGCCATTCTTCAAAGCCTGGAACGCCAAAGTGATTTCGTCGTAACGTTTCACGGTTACGCCTTTGATCTTGGAAGTGGCAATATCGCCAGTCGTGCCCAATTGCACACCGACTTTGTGCCCCGACAGATCAGCAGCGCCTTTAATGGTCGTGTTGTCCTTGCTGACGGCGACAATTTGACCAGCATTAAAATATGGTGCCGTGAAATCCACAACTTTTTTACGTTCGTCGGTGATGGTCACCGACGAAATGACCGCATCAAATTCACCATTAGCCAAAGCAACGAAGATGCCATCCCATTTAGTATTCACGTATTTCGGGGTAAAGCCAGCTCGCTTGGCCAATTCGTTCATCAGATCAATGTCGAAGCCGACAATCTTGCCGCTTTTATCCACGTATTCCATCGGCCGAAATTCCGCGTTGGTACCAATAACAACCGTCCCCAGTGATTCCGGCGTGGCAGTCACGACCTTATTGACTTCTTTAGTAACGACTTTCTCCACCTCTTTGGTGACCACCTGCGTGACCTTGACCTCTTTAGTCACCACCACCTTCTCTGGCGTTGGCTTAGCACAACCGACTAAGACCATCGATGCGATCAACAACAAAGAAAGAAACGTCCAAAAACGGGACTTATGCATGAAAAATTCTCCTCTCCCTAAAACATGTAATACAACGACTGAAAATCAGTGAAAAGCTACCAACTATTCCTTGTTAACATCTCCTCCTTTCGCCTCAACCACTACAGTCAAAAAGAAAAAGGCAACCCAGCGCATTGCTTGAGGCTGCCATAGAAGATAGTGCACAGTAGCCAACAAACGAATAAGCCCCTTCGCTATTCGCTTGTTATGAACCACCAAGATAGGCAGCTTTGACCCGCGGATTGGTTAGTAATTCTTTGGCCGGGCCCTGAATATTAATAAAGCCAGTCTCTAAGACATAGCCACGATCGGCGATAGAAAGAGCCATCAAGGCATTTTGTTCCACCAACAAAACGCTTACGCCTTGGGCGTTAATATTCTGCAAAATTTTGAAAATCTCTTCCACCAAAATAGGTGCCAACCCCATCGAAGGCTCGTCCAAGAGTAGAAGCTTTGGTTTAGACATGAGGGCTCGGCCAATAGCCAACATTTGTTGTTCCCCGCCGGAGAGTGTGCCGCCCAATTGGTGTAAGCGCTCCTTGAGCCGGGGAAAATGATCAAAAACTTGTTCCATGCTCTCTTGAATGCTCCGCTTATCGGTGCGAATAAAGGCACCCATCTCCAAATTTTCCTTTACGGTCAACGCGGAGAAAATCCGTCGTCCCTCCGGAACGTGAACAATACCTTCTTTCACGATCTGGTGTGGCTTGACATGCGTAATATCTGCACCTAAGAAACGAACAACACCGGGCCTGGGCCGTTGTAAACCAGAGACAGTGCGCAAAGTAGTCGTTTTTCCAGCTCCGTTAGCGCCAATCAGCGTCACAATTTCGCCCTTATTCACATAGAAAGAAATACCATGTAAAGCCTGGATGGCCCCGTAATACACATTAAGGTTCTCGATCTCCAGAACCTTACCTTTATCTTTTCCGTTCATTGTTCCTCCATTATGCAGCGGCCTCCGCGGCACCATGTCCGAGATAAGCTTCGATCACTCGCGGGTTTGCTTTGATCTCGTCAGGCGTGCCCTTGGCAATCACTTTGCCGAAATCCATCACCGTGATCATCTCGGAAATGCCCATGACGACTTTCATATCATGCTCAATGAGAAGAATGGTAATGCCCAATTCATCGCGCAACCGGCGGATAAAATGCATGGTATTCTCGGTCTCAATGGGATTCATGCCAGCAGTGGGCTCATCTAATAATAATACCTTGGGCCTGAGCGCCAAGGCTCGAGCAATCTCTAACCGGCGCTGCTCCCCATACGGAAGGTTTTTAGCGAATAGATCTCCCTTGCCGGTAAGGTCAATGAAATTCAATAGCCTTTGAGCCTCTGCAACAGATTTAGCATCCTCTTTCTTTTTGCGCGGGCTGCGCAAAAGCGCATCAAGATAACCGTAATGCGTATGAATATGCATGCCAACCATGATGTTCTCAATGACAGTCATATTCGAGAACAAACGGATGTTCTGATATGTGCGCGCAATACCTTTGTGCGCAACGCGATCAGGGGAAAGATATTGAATAGGGTGACCGTCTAACAATATTTCTCCTTCATCCGCGGTGTAAAAGCAAGTAATACAATTGAATAGGGTCGTCTTACCAGCGCCGTTCGGGCCGATAATACTATAGATAGACCGTTCCGCTATATCAATATTCACTTTATCCACAGCAACCAAACCACCAAAGCGTTTAGTCGCGTCATGCGTTTCTAAAATGCCCATCTATATCCCCCTTTACGCCTCTTCGCTCATTTGCACTGGCGCGGTGGAAGCAGTCACAGCGGATTTACCTTCTTCTCCATGCAATTCTCGTCTGCGCGCCGGCTCTGGCCACAAGCCCTCTGGCTTATATAACATCATGCCTACCAAGACGGCCCCATAAATCATCATCCTATACTCGGCAAATTCTCGCAGCAATTCCGGCGTTCCGATTAGCGCTAGCGCCCCGACAACGACACCGGGTAAGCTACCCACGCCGCCCACGATGATTAAGCTCAATACGTAGATGGAAATCAAAATGGTGAAGCTATGCGGCACCATCGAGTTCAATTTGGCCGCAAAGATCGCGCCACTCAACCCGGACAAAGCTGCACCGGTGGCAAAAGCCAGCAATTTAATGGAAACCAGGTTGATACCCATGGCCTGGGCCACGTCTTCATCTTCTCGTAATGCCATCCAGGCCCGGCCCAGTTTGGAATCCTTCAATGCGCTGGCCACATACCAGGCGATGAAAATTCCTGCCAAGATAAGATAATAGAATTGCGGAGGATTTTTAACAACAATATGCCCCACCGTCGGACGGGCGATGCCTACCAGGCCTTGCGCACCGCCTAAAATGGGCTTGAGCGCATCGGAAAGCACCAACAGACGGATGATCTCGCCAAACCCCATGGTGACAATAGCTAAATAGTCACCTCGCATGCCTAAAACAGGGATGCCAAGTAACACACCAGCCAACACGGCAAACAGAATCGAGAGAGGCAAAGTTTCCCAAAAAGTGAGATGGAACAGCCCCAACTCCGGCGAGGTAAAGACCCCCATAGTATAAGCCCCGATGGCAAAAAAGGCAACATAACCCAAATCTAATAGTCCGGCAAAACCGACCACGATATTCAGGCCCAACCCCATAATGATATAAATGCCGACCAGGTCCAACACCTCGCTTAAATAGCTACCCACCAGGCGCGGGAGCAACAACAAAACGACGAGGCTAATAACCCACCAGGTAATTTTAACTTTTTTGGGCTGCCGACTAGCCACGTTGCCATAACTAACCTTAATCCGAGCACCATACAAACTCCAAAAGAGCAAAAAGGCAAGGATAAAGAAAAACGTTATGAGGAAGCCGGTAACGTTAAAACCTTTGTTAGCAAAAAAGAATTTCGCTACGCCACGAGGCAAGAAGGTCTTCCAAATATCAGTCAATAAGCCGATTAAAATCGTTATCAAAGCACTATTGGCCAAGCCGCTGCCCCAAATGCCGGGAATAACGGCCGCTAACCCACCGAAAATACCACTCAAAATATTCAATAACAAAAGGTAAAGGAAACCAGCACCCTGTCCCTTACCAAAGGTCAATACTTTTACTAACTGGGGGGAAGCATTCAAAAACATCGAGCGCAGATTGAGCGGTTTTATACCAGTGAGCAAGACCAGGACAATGAGGGATAAACCAGCTACAAATCCGATAATTCCACCCCACAAGGCTACTTTCAGTACAGATTGTCGCTCCATCTTTTTGCCGGCCACGAAGCCAATAAGCGCTACGGTAAGAAAAATAAGAAGCTGCCCCTCACTCATCACACCGCTAATGAATCCCCTCTGGCTAAAAGAAACAACCATGCCCACCAGGGCCAGAAGTACCACCAATATGCCAGCTAACCAGCCGAAATTCATAACTTCGGATTGCCAAAAATGTCGATTTTCCATTATTCCATCCCCTCCTTAAGCCCGTTTGGCCAGACGTTCGCCTAAAATACCAGTTGGCCGGAAAATCAACACCAGTACCAACACAGAGAAGGCGATAACATCTTTCAATTGATACGGCGAAGGGATGCCCAGACCATCCAGGAACAAATTCGGGCCGATTGCCTCGAAGAGTCCCAAGAATAGCCCACCGAGCATAGCGCCTGGAACATTGCCGATGCCACCCAATACTGCTGCGGTAAAAGCTTTAATGCCCGGCACGAAACCCATAAGGAAAAACACCTGCTTATACATAAGGGCATAGAAAACACCGCCGGCGCCGGCCATCATACCACCCAACGCAAACGAAAACGAAATGGTAGAATCCACATCAATACCCATTAGCGCAGCAGCATCTTTATCTTCCGATACGGCCCTGATCGCTTTTCCGGTTTTCGTGCGCTGCATAAAGGAGAAAAGTCCCGCCATTAACAATACAGCAGCAAAAAATACGATGATCTGAATCTTGAGAATAGGTTGGCCGAATACGACCCACTTACCAAGAAACACTTTCCAGTCAGGGTACACTTTGATATTCGACCCGAAGAGGCCTTTGAAGAAATATTGCAAAAAGAAAGAAGCACCGATGGCTGTAATCAACGGGACCAGGCGCGGTGCATTGCGCAGTGGCCGGTAGGCAATCCTTTCTAAGATAACGGCTACGCTCATGGAAACAAACATAGCCACGATTAATACAATGAGAATACTCAGGTAAGGATGCGTGTCAATATAATTAAAATGGTACAAATCAGTGGCCACGAAATAGCCGATCATGGGGCCACTCATAAAAACCTCACTGTGAGCAAAGTTAATCATCTTCAACACGCCATAAACTTGGGTATAACCCAGCGCTATAAGCGCATAAATGCCACCTTGCGCCAAACCAAAAATCAGGAAATCAATCCATTGTTTAAGGGTATACTTACCGGAGATCAAGGTCACAGCAGATCCGTAAACGACAAGAGCAAGCGTAACAATGCCTATCGTCCACATGACTATGGTCATCCCGGTTATTTTACTTTTAAGCTTTTGCCACATTAAGCCCCCCCTTGCAGACGAGATGGGGGGAGGAGGAACAACCCTCGCCCCCCCCCATGAATTCTTACTAAAGCTATGACTTATTTAATTAAGCCTTTTGCTTTAGTATAAACGACCTTCGGCTGCCATTCGCTCTTCGCTTTCAAGACCTTCAACGTCTCTGGAGTCACCTGATAAATAGCCAGCGCCTCACCGGTCGCACAGTCACCGGTCGGCTGGCAGGTCAGTGTACCCGTCAAACCGTGGAAGTTCTTGGTGGCAAACA
>WFQU01000027.1 GCA_015486845.1 Anaerolineae bacterium
CACCAACCCACCTAAAGGCTTGACGCCAGCCGTAGATTTTCATCCGCTGTGGTGTGCCGCAGGCTCATGATAACTCCCTTGAAAATAAAATAGGACGCAGATTAACGCTGGCTGCGCACGCAGATAAAAAATAATGGTCAAAAAATTAGTAACAGATTCTCTCCTGAAAATAAACTTCTTTGGAGGGTGGCTGAGGGCATTGCCCTCGGCTACCCTCTCCTCCGGAAAATAGAACGTCGATCAACACTGATGCCCTATTTCAGGAGTTCAACTTCTGCGAGAAGTTGAACTCCTAATTGACGGCGTTCTCCGCCTAAGCGCACGGGGGGCAAACCCCCGTAAAAGGGGACTAAAATGAAGCACTTGCTTGCGTCAACGTTTATCAGCGTTCTATCTTCAGAGGAAAAATCTACGGCTGCATCCGAGCGAATAACGTATCGCCCAATATAAAGCTATCACTACCATTCATCCGCAATACTTCCATATCCCAACCGCCGCCATCAGGATAGAAGAAAATAGCATTCTGGTAACGAACAAAAAAGCCAGCAGAAGTCTTCTCGCCGGGCAATTTAGACTGATATCGACCATCAAGCCCAAATCGATATGTCCCGCCATCCTTACGCATCCATTGGCCTACTATGCCGGTCAACCCTGTGTCGGATTGCGCCGCTGGCAATGGCCGGAAAGCATTCCACATAGCATCAAATAGCGCTGCATCACCAGAGAAATCCTTATCCCGATCCATGAACAGGAGCACATAAGCCCGAGATCCGGCAGTGGTCATGTAAACCTGCCAACGCTGTGGTGCCTTCCCGGCCAAATATAGCTCCGCTCGGTAACACTTGCGCCCATCACGCACAAAAGTTTTCTCCTGGCGCAGCAAAGGTGCTGCCAGTTTAGCCTGTCCGCCCATCTTCTCCCAGGTCCAATGCTGGCGTAAAAAAGAAACATCCTTCCCATTCGGCAACAAGAGCGAAGTAAGCGTAAAAGCAGGCCAATGCAGAGCGTCCGTGACACCCGCACGGGCAATGAGCAAAGGAGGAACACCTTTTCCTTGCATGACGTCAAATGCTTTGACATCCCAACTCGCCGGCAATTGTGTCTCGAACCAACCCAACGGATCGGCGTAATGGAATGTCAACGGAAGTGGCGGCGCCGTGGGTGCGACCGGCAGCGCTGCAGCACTACAAGCACTCAAGATAATCGGCACGCAAAGTAAAAACCATAAAAATAGGGAGCGTTTCTTGACGAGAATCACAACCAGCGACCTCCAGGTTCCGTTAGAATATGCACTGGCCGTCAACAAATTCAATTCTCCGGGCGGCTGTGCTATACTTGTTGTTATACGTTCATCCAGGACTGGTTTTAGCACAACGTCCACGTAACGGTCAACCTGGCAGGAGCAAGAAATGCAAGACGGAAAGAGAAAGCAAATCGTGCTCGGCTTTTTGCTGGGCAGTATCACTTTGTTATTACTGGTTTGCGGAATGGGCTATTTTATAGGGAGGAAATTGTGGGCCCAGGGGCAACAAACGCCATCGTGGACCTTTATCCCGCCCACGCCGACAACCATTACGACGCCATTGCCGCCCACCCAACCCACGCCGACCCCCAGCGGCCAGTTTTCCATAGGTGAAAGGGTTCACATTGTAGCCACCAGCAGGGTACGATTACGCCGCACAGCCGGATTCCGCGACAAAGCCGCCGGCGACATCTTAGCCACCATGTTACCGGATAGTGTCCTCATTGTACTCGGCGGCCCCAAGAACGTCGACGGCTTGACTTGGTGGAAAGTGGATTACGAAGGCACAACCGGCTGGGTCGCAGAAAGTACCAGCAACGGGGTCAGACTTTTAGGCAAGTAATCGTTGTGCCGCTGAGAAATATAAACATAAGCTTTAGCGTCCTATTCGTAGGATTATGCCGGCATTTACGATGTTGCGACGTTCGTCAACAGGCGGTGCAAGCGTTGCCGCCATTTGTCACCACGTCGAAACGGCGACTTGGCACCATCACGATTTGACTAACCGCTGTTTACAGCAACCTGCGCCGGCCAAGCGCTTGACTTAGCTACGAAGCCATACCGACCAAGACGAATTTTCGCTCAAGTACCAAAACCCAGCAATCAAGTTTCTGCTGGCACTTCTTCCCGCACCGTGCCGGAAGAGAGCAATTCCCGGTTGGAAATAGCTACATCCCCTTGCTCTGTTTCCAGCCAGGTCACAATGGGCGTGATCATCTTAAGAGAACCACGGACTTTCCCCACCGTGACATGTTGTCCAGGGCGAAAAGTACGGCGGACATAATGGCCCGCCACCAAATCCTCGCTGAGGCTGCGGCTGCCTAAGCCGAATGACAAAGCAACGGCTAAGCCCACTGCGGCCATGAGGATCGTAACAGAAGAGACCAGAATATTCGTATCCAGCCCCAGCACGCCTAACGCCAAGATCACCACGAAAAGACTCATCAAATACTGGATCACTTTGCCCAACGGCTTGCCGTAAGTAATACCCATGCTCTGGATCGCGTGGCCGATCAAGTCGCCGCTCATTTTAGCCAAAATCCCGCCCAAAACAATCGTCACCAAAGCACCTAAAGCGTTAGGTAGGTAGTCCAACATTTTCTGCAACACATCCGCCAACGCGTCCAAATGCATCATCTTGAAAGAGGCAATGAGAAAATAGAACAACAAATACCAGTAAACCGTATCCGCGATAACACTGCTCAGCGACGATGTCATACCCACACCTTGCAGCGTATAAGTAACGCCGGTGCGCTCCACGATATCATCGAAACGCGCTTTGCGCAGCACCAGGGCAATCAACCAGCGGATACTTTTCGTGATTAACCATCCCACTAAAAGCACCATAAGACCGGTAATGAAATCCGGAATGAAGTGGATAATTTGTAAATAAATGGACATCAAAGTGTCGATCAACGGTTGATAAAACGATGCCATAATAACAATTCCCTTCCTCTACTCACACCAAAAAACACACAACGACTGCTGTGACCAGACCTTCTTTTATTACTACTTTGACAAGGTCCCTTCCCTTGAAAATAAAAATGGGACACAGATCAACGCAGGCTGCGCACGCAGATAAAAAAACAATGGTCAAAAAATTAGTAACAGATTCTCCCCTGAAAATAGTCCCCATTGCGCCGGAGTAGAGGCTTTAGCCGGGGGTAACGCTACAAAACCGCCTAAAGGCTCGAGTCCAGCCATAGGTTTTCATCCGCTGTGGTGCGCCGTAGGCCCATGATGACGCCCTTGAAAATAAAACCTCTTCCCTGGCTTACCGCCCAAAGGGGCGGCAAGCCTTCCCCTCCCCGATACGGGGAGGGGAAAAAGCTAAGCGCAGCGCAGCTTGGGGGAGAGGTTTCCCCTCAAAATAAGTTCACGCAACGGCGCCAAGGCGCAGAGCGTCTAAAAAATCAGGCCTCCTTTAAGAAGTTCAACTTCTTCGAGAAGTTGAACTTCTAATCAACGGCGTTCTCTGCCCGAGCGCACGGGGGTCAAATCCACGTGCTACGTGGCCAA
>WFQU01000028.1:0-2500 GCA_015486845.1 Anaerolineae bacterium
CCTTTGGGCGCCTCCGTTACCTTTTGGGAGGCGACCGCCCCAGTCAAACTGCCCACCTGGCACTGTCCCCACGCCGGTTAACGGTCGCGGGTTAGAGGCAAGACTTAATCAGGGTGGTATTCCAAGGACGGCTCCACCAAGGCTGGCGCCCTGGCTTCACAGCCTCCCACCTATCCTCTACAGACCAAGCCCTAACACAATGCCAAGCTATAGTAAAGCTCCACGGGGTCTTTTTGTCCTGCTGCGGGTAACGCGCATCTTTACACGTATTTCAATTTCACCGGGTCCCTCGTTGAGACAGCGCCCCACTCGTTACGCCATTCGTGCGGGTCGGAACTTACCCGACAAGGAATTTCGCTCACATAATCCCAAACATTTCTGCTTAGTGTGGACTATATCTTCATCCATCTTCTTTCAAGGTTGCCAAAATTTCTTTTGCTTTCTCTTTGTCCGCCCGGTTCATACTCAGCGTGATTTCCACGATTCTTATCAAGCCTTCCTTGGTCAGATGTCGGCCTTCGCCCATGCGGCGAATGACTTTAGCAAACTTACTGAAGTCAACCTGCTTCTTTGTTTTCAGCGGATGCTTCTCGAAGAAAGCCACCACATCTTGCAAGCAAGAAAGCTTTCTGATGCGCAACTCATAGCGATCATCGTGATTGCGACGCACGACGCCACAACGGAAAAAACGCTTGAGCGCATCAAGAACCTGGATATCACGTTCATGTTGAACCACACGGAACTCGGGCAAAACCTGATAACCTGTGGACATCTCCGGATGAGGATTGATGCCTACGTAAAAACATCCCTCTCCATCAACGAAGCCCACAACCCAATCTTGAGGCAAATCCATATTCAAACCACCTTTACTGGATGGCTGGCGTGTAGTCTCTGAGGAGTCCCACCGAAGTGGGTTCCCTGCAGATTGCCCAATCCCGGCCATTTTTACTGGAAAGCAATGCCTTCCGAGTAGGTCGGGCTCTAAGGGTTTTCCCGCATACAGCCAGCTATTGCCCTCGACGTCACCGCCGAGGCAGGCAGCACAGCTACCTTAGGACCGTTATAGTTACGGCCGCCGTTCACCGGGGCTTCGGTTCAGAGCTTCGCTTACGCTAACCCCTCCCCTTAACCTTCCGGCACTGGGCAGGCGTCAGCCCCTATACATCACCTTACGGTTTTGCAGAGACCTGTGTTTTTGTTAAACAGTCGGTAGGGCCGTTTCTCTGCGACCGCCTCGAGCTCAGCATAAATGCATCACTCTAACGCGGCGATCCTTCTCCCGAAGTTACGGATCTATTTTGCCGAATTCCTTAACGAGGGTTCTCCCGTTCTCCTTGGTATACTCTACCCGTCTACCAGTGTCGGTTTGCGGTACGGACACGCGGATCTCGCTAGAGGCTTTTCTTGGCAGCATGGGCTCACCCACTTCTTCCCTTACGGGACGCCCACCCTTCAGGATCAGACTCCGGATTTACCTGGAGTCATCACTTCCCTTTGGGTTTAGCACCTGAATCCAATAACAGGCTGGGCTACCCTTCTGCGTCCCCCCATCGCTCAAACGATCCGACGTGGTTCCGGAATATTAACCGGATGTCCATCGGCTACGCCTTTCGGCCTCGCCTTAGGCCCGACTAACCCGACGCGGATTAACCTTCCGTCGGAAACCTTAGACTTACGGAGAACACGTTTCTCACGTGCTTTACGCTACTCATGCCGGGATTCTCACTTCTGCCTGCTCCACTGCTCCTCACGGTACAGCTTCTACGCCAAACAGAACGCTCCCCTACTAATCAATAGCCAAGCTATCAATTCCGCAGCTTCGGTGCCAGACTTGAGCCCCGTTACATTTTCAGCGCAGAATCACTAGACCAGTGAGCTATTACGCACTCTTTAAAGGATGGCTGCTTCTAAGCCAACCTCCTGGCTGTCCCAGTAACTCCACATCTTTTCCCACTTAGCCTGGACTTGAGGACCTTAGCTGGCGGTCTGGGCTGTTTCCCTTTCGACTACGAAACTCATCTCCCGCAGTCCGACTGCCACACTCTGGAGTACCGGCATTCGGAGTTTGGTTCGAGTTGGTAGGCTATACGCCCCCGCATCGATCCAGTGCTCTACCTCCGGTACTAAACATGTGACGCTAGCCCTAAAGCTATTTCGGGGAGAACCAGCTATCTCCGAGTTCGTTTGGCATTTCACCTCTACCCACAGCTCATCCCCCAATTTTGCAACATTGGTGAGTTCGGGCCTCCACGAGACATTACTCCCGCTTCACCCTGGCCATAGGTAGCTCACTCGGTTTCGGGTCTACTCCCTGCGACTCAACGCCCTGTTCAGACTCGCTTTCGCTTCGGCTCCGCCTATGACTGGCTTAACCTTGCCACAGAGATGTAACTCCCCGGCTCATTCTCCAAAAGGCACGCCGTCAGGCCTTCCGAGGAGCACCCTAAGGTGCAATCACTCGGCATAACCCTTCGACTGCTTGTAGGTATACGGTTTCAGG
>WFQU01000028.1:7500-19499 GCA_015486845.1 Anaerolineae bacterium
CGCCCGCGATGGACATCCCCTTTTTCCCCCTTGGCCGTTAGAAAGATAAACGGCGTTTGCACACCATAAGGAAGCTGTCGCACTTGGGCACAGAATTCGTAGCCATCCATTACGGGCATCATAACATCAGCCACAACTAAATCAGGACGTTCAGCTTGAAAGACGGCTAAACCTTCTTGACCATTATGCGCCGTCAAAATCTCGTATCCAGCCAATTCCAAAATATCTCGGACCCCTTCAATCAAAGATATTTCATCATCGACAACTAAGATTCGCTTCCGTTCTACCTCTTCTGTCATCATTCCCTCCCTCATTTCCCACCCTTACCCGCTGGCAGCCAAACGGTAAAAACACTTCCCGACGCCGTGCTATCCACATCAATATGCCCCTCATAGCGCGATACGATATAGTCGACAATAGAAAGCCCCAACCCACTACCCGACTCATGGCTTTGCAGGGCAGTCTGGCCACGATAGAACCGCTCGAAAATATGCTTTTGTTCTTCCTTACTGATACCGGGCCCGGTGTCATGCACAGCAATTGCCACCCCGGAACGACCATCCCACACAGATTCGCGTGCAGAAACCCACACCCGGCCCTCCTGCGTGTAGTGAATAGCGTTGAGCAACAAATTGGTCAGGACGATCCGCAGATGCTCGCTAGCCATAAACAAAGGTGGCAAAGACACTGACACTTCGTTATCCAATTGCAACGCCTTAGCAGTTGCTTGGGCACGGATGGATTCCATCAAATCAGCCACAAATGGATGGAGGGGGATCGACACCGGGTCCGGCCACCGTGTTTGATCTTCGAGACGCGAGAAGGTTAATATCTGCTCCACCAATTGCTGGAGGCGTTTAGCCTCTTGCTCCAACACGGCCAAGTAGTGTTCTCGGCGCTCCACTTTTCCCCGCCGCAAGAGCTCCAAATAGAGCTTGAAATTCGTAATCGGGGTGCGCAGTTCATGCGAGATATTAGAAACAACGGCCGAACGCATCCGGTCTAAATCCATGATTTGTGTGATATCATGTAAACTCCAGACAAAACGCGTTGGCGTCCTCTCCTCACCTACAACCGGCACAACGCCAATGTCAGCATCGTAGACAGAACCATCTTTACGTCGCAAAGTTAGTTGTCCACGCCACGGCTGTTTTTCTCGCATCGCGTTGCGCAATTTTGCAATCGTCACCTGGAAAGGAACTGCATTAGCCGGCAACAATTGCATCCACGAATTCATCTCATCAGCATCATAGCCAGTCATTTCTGTAAAAATGAGATTCGCCAAGATGAGCTTATCTTGCTCATCCGTAATCATAATGCCATCAGCAATGTTGCGCAAAACAGCTTCACTTTCCTCTTTCTGTCGTCGAATAGTCGCTGTGCGTTTCTCCACAAGCTGCTCCGTGTGTCGCGCATAACGCTCTGTTTCTTCGTAAAGCTCGCTGTTCACTATAACCAAAGAAAGCTGAGAGACAATGCGACGTGCGAAAGTGATCTCGCTTTCTAGCCAGGCATGCGCCACGCCTAAATGACTCAAGGCCAACGCTCCGCGCAGCCGGCCATGTACTAGCACCGGTGTCAATAAAATAGAACGCACACGGTTGCTGCGTATTGATTGCACTATCGGCACGCCGTCGGTCAGGACATCATCAAGCGCAATTGTCTCCCCTCGGGATAGCTCCGAAAAATGACTTATGAATATCTGTAAATCACGATCTTCGTAATGAAGCGGCGCCACATCCTCGCTGGCATGTGTGTAAGCGACAGACCATTGCTTGCGTTGGTCATCGAAGGCAACAAAACATGCACAATCCACGCCAAAAAAGTCAATAAGCTGTGGCAAAAGTGCGGCAAATACCTCATCCAACCGCAAAGACAGGGTCATCGCTTGCGTCAATTCAACTAAAACACGCTCTGCCCCTTGTGCTTGCACAGCATCTTGATATGCTTGCGCAACAGTCAAAGAACTGCCAATCTGGCGAGCCAATGCTTGGAAAATTAAGACATCTTCTGCACTGTATTGGCCGGGATGGGAACTATGAATATCTAATAATGCCCTAATCTGATTCCCATCGAAAATGGGCACAACGATCTCTGATCTGGTTTGCGGTACATAGCCGAAGCAAACGTAGTCTTGATCCTCCTGGACATCTTGAACCACGACCGTTTCGCCGCGCTCAATAGCCTGTCGCACAATGCCTGTTTCAGCAAGCGGCATGTGGAGCACAAGACCATCATAGCCATGAAGAATCACATCATCACCGGCGAGGACGCCAATGAAAACCATCGGCAAGCCGAGCTCCCCTTCCAAGAGTTGCAAACTACTTCGCACTACGCCCATCGGATCCAGGCGCAGACTCAGCTCACTGCCAATCTCGTTGGCTAATTGCAGCAAGTTAGTGTGTTTACGAGCATTGAGAAAGTACATGTGGTTCTTCAAGGCGACGGCAGCTTGTCCGGCCAAGGCACTAAGCAGCTTTTGGTCTACTTCGTTAAAAGTACCGATCAGCCGGTTGTCCACCGTTAACACGCCCATGACATGGCCATCCACCACGATGGGCACGCCCATGATATTGCGTGCTGGCAAAAGTTCTCGAGCTTTCTTAACCGTCTCACTTAATCGTGCTGTCGCCGGATCATTCATAATAAGAGGCCGTTTCTCCTGACCGATCACACCCACCAGTCCTTCCCCTAAGCGAAAGGCCAACATCGACCACATGTCTTTTGGTATGTTCACGGCGGCATTGATCTGATACCGTTCCGTATCTTCGTTCCACAGAAAAAGAGACGCTCGTTCAGCAGAGACCGTTTGAACAGCCGCTTCGACCACAATTTGTAACATCTGTCCGATCTCGGGTGCCTGACCCAAAGCAATACCCACATCTAAAAGTGATTCTACCGTCTCCGCGTACTGACGCAGGGAATCATAAAGGTGCACATTGTGTAAGTGGCGCGAAGCTTGTTGCTGGAAAAGTTGTGCCAGGGCAGCATCGATTTCGGTAAAAGGGCAGGCCTCGTTGTAATAAAATATAATTGCCCCTATTTCGCTCTCCCCAAGATGGATCGGCACGACAAAATAACGCTTGATGCCTTCTTGGTGCATTGCTTGATATCGCAACGGGGTACTATCTCGTAATGCTTCAACGTCATCCACAAAAACGGCTGTAGCGTGTTGCGAAATCACCTTAAAGCCAGGCAAATCGACATAATGCGACGTCACAAATTGGACGTATGCCTGTGAAAGATTATCAACCACGGGACAAATCAGCCCTTTTTCGGCATCAAGTAAACATAACATGGAACGATCGGCCTGGAACAACGATTTGCCGTGTACCACGAGGAGCTTGTATAAGAGATTCTCAGAGGTCGTTTTGGTCAAATCCTGATTGATCCGCACCAATTCCATTAACCGTTCTGTGCGCTCACGAGCTTGCTGATGCAAAACCTCACGTTGCAAAGCTAAGGTAATCTGTTGCACCATGGAAGTTAGTAAAGCGTTCAGCGCAGCAGTCAGCGGAGGGTCCGCAGGAGCAGCCAAAAAGAGGAAACCAGACACAGCTTGTTGCTCCGTGAACAAAGGTAGGAAGTAGACGCCGGCCACGTGCGCCGGCAGGCAGTCCGTGCCATCTTCTAACCACGTATCGCGCTGTAAATAATGCGAGGTTGCGCCATCGCCATCAGTAATATGCACCTGTCCCCATGACAAGAAAACAGGCCAACAGTCCGGCTCCATATTTTCTTGTGCCAATAACTGATAGTCGTTGCGATCATCTCGAAAGTAGATAGCGCCGGCCGAAAAGTTAAAGAATGACAAAAGATGGGATAAACCCAACCGAGCGACTTCTGCTAAATCGTGTCCCTGATGCAACGCGATCACCATATCGTATAGTTCGGCCAAGTCACGAGCACGGGTCTCCATCTGTTTCCAGGAGCGCAAGTTCGACCACGCAACGCCGGCATGCTCCACCAAAATCCGCAGAATATCCATATCTGTGGCCGGGATTTCCTTTGCTGCCGTCATAACCACTAATTCGCCGAGACGTTGTTGGCCAGCAACGAGCGGTAGCCACACCGATTGCCGGATCTGACCTTCCCGTTGCGCAATGCGCACCACTTCCGGTTCAACCGCGGCAAAATGTATCACATCAGAAAGGCGAGAGCTCGTAAACGGTTTTGACAAATCCATCTTCTCGTCCTGTTGGCCGGCCAACGGGCATAAAATATCCTCTATCGTCTGGCCGGATAAAGCCACCAACAACGACTTCATGTGGCCATCTTCACCAGACCAGTAAGTGTGCCAACGGGAGGAATCCTGATCGTAAAGGAAAGTAATGGTGGCCACTACCTTGTCCAAAATAGTCACGCCTTGCGCTAAAGCCGCGACAATTTCGCTGCCATCGGTTGCTCTGTTCAACGCAGAACTTACGCTCTCCAACCGCCGCAATCGCTCAACAGTCTGCTCAGCGCGTTCTCGCTCTTGTTCTACATTTTGCAAAACGCGTAATAGGTGCCAGTTATTGGCGATCTGGCGGGCAAAAGCGGTCAAAGCCGGCTTGGCCTCGCTGCTCAGATGCAGCCAAGCAATCACCAACACCCGCTTCGCAAAAGGGAAATTCAGGTAAGCTTGACGGTAGGTGTCGCTAAAATACACGTCCGTCTCATTTTGGTGCAGGGCACGAAATGCCTCTGTCACATCGCCCAAAGTGAAATCAGCATTAATCTGGCTCACTTGCCGATCAATATGGCCTTTGTCATCGAAACATAATAGGGCAGAAGGCAAACCTAAGGCTATCAATTTTCCTCTGACCAATGGCAAAACGCCCGCCGGCGCCTTGGCCCCCAGTTGAACCTGGGTGATAACCTGGTTCAGCATATGAAATAGCCGGGTCGTATAGAATTGTACTGTATCATCATGCAACACTAAAACGGCACCATCAGGATGGCCCTGTTGATCACGCTGCGGCCGATAAGAAAGGCGCACCACTAAGCGCTCTTCAGCACTGACCTGCACGTGCGCTAATCGGCTATATCGTTCCTCGCGTAACAATTCGGATCCAATTTCCCTGTCTCCTTCCGGATCAAAAAGGCGGAAAGCCGCGGCCAACGGCTTATCCATCACATCCTCGGCGGTGTGGTGAAACAAACGCTCAGCTCCGCGATTCCAGCTACGCACTTTTCCAAGTGCGTCAAGGCTAATGATCGCCTCATTGCTACCATCAACCACCGAAGCCAGATAATAAGCCTGAGCATGTGCCTGCTTCTGCATAGCTTGAAACTGCGTCAAATCGTTCAGCGCGACCGTGTACAATTGTTCATACTCCATCTTATGAATGAAACATTGCCACACTTCAGTCGTACCGTCTTGTCTTTGATTGTACAAGAAAATGGAGATAGCAGTAAGCGTAGAATGCGCTATTTTTTGTAAGGCCGGACGTATCTCAGTAAGGTCGGAAAATCGGTGATGCATCAATTGAACGAAGTCCTGAGCGCTAATAGACGACAATGACACGCCAACAAGATCTGCCATGGCTTGGTTGCTCAGATGAATATGATTCTTTGTGTCTATTGCAATCATGGGGACACTCAAATTGTTGACGACGTCTTGCAAAAACTGTTGTGAGCGGCGCAGATCGGCTAAAAGATTCTGTTCAGCGGTGACGTCCGTGAAAGCATGGACAATTTCGGACAGACGCCCGTCTTCTGTCCGAATGGGCGAAAGGGTTTCCCTGAAAGTTCCGGTCAACAACAAACTATCCCGCAAAAACGGTCGCTGCCAAGGTGGTTCCGTCTCCAGCGCTTGTTCGTCCCCGTGTGCCAGCCAAAGGTTCCGTAACGGACAATGCGGGGGGGGAGCTTGCCGACCACAGAAAACCTCGTAACACGATCGTCCCAGCAGATCATCAAAGTGCGCGTCCAAAGCATGTGCAACAGCCTTATTCAGACGGCGAATGCGCAAATTAGTATCTAAAATAACAACCATGTTGTCGACGCTGTCAAACACCGCCTGCCATTCTTGTTTGCCTCGCTCAATCATTCCGAGTAACCGGGCATTGGCAAAGGCAATGCTGCTTTGTTGCGCCATCCAGGCCAGAAAATGCTTTTCTCCCTCTGACCAAACCGCCCCGTCATCAGATCGGGTAACGATGATAGCTCCGACCCATTGATCATTGGTACGCAAAGGCTGTAGATATAAGCTGCCGGCCGGCCGGCCCAAGAACGTCAAGGGTTCTTCTACCGATCGGCCTTCCCTGTGATCTTTGTCGATTGACCATGGTGTAGAACGTTGGTAACAGGCGCTCAACAGCGGTTCAGAAACGAGTTTGAACGACGCGTACTCGCTTTCTTCGCCACACTGGGTGAAAGCAACGGCAAGCGTTTCCGGGTCTAATGTCTTTTGCCATTCGCCTTCCAGCGCAACGATATGCACGGCATCAGCAGGGATCGTTTCGGCAATGCCGTTCGCTACAACTCGCATCATTTTGCGCGGATGCTCTACCGCCGCGTGTAAGTCTGTTGCCAAGCGATTCCATCTTTCCAACTGCTGTGTCCATTGAGACAAGTGCGAGCGCTCCGATTCCAATGCCTCAACGCGCATCAATAGTGTGTGCCGCAACGTTTCCGCCCGGTGAAAATATGACGCTACCGCCACATAAGCACGGCCCTTTTCCCCGACCATCTGTGCTAACACGAACAGATAAAAAGATAGCGTCAAACCGCTCAAAAGATAGCCGACCACGTGGCTGAGCGACCAAAGTGGCGCTAAAATAAGCGAGAAGACAAAAAGGAACGCCAAAAACACAGCCGCCAGGCTAACAACAAGGTAGTCACGAACTCGCGATTTCTGCCACACCAAAAGAAATCCCAGGATAATGAAAAAAATAAAAACAAGGCTAATTGTGAGAGAGAAAATGTGAGCTTGCGCCAGAAACCACTGCGGGTCTAAATGAAAAAAGGTGGCATAGGCGTAAGCCAGTATGAAAAAGAGTAGGAAGATAACGGTAATACCTAAGCCGATTAAGTGAATGCCGCGTCGCAAAAAGGAAAATTGCCATAAGATGGGGTGCCAAACCAAATAGGCGATGATTGTAAAGAAAAGTATGCTAAAATAGGAAACGAAAATCGAATAGCCAAGCGGTATAACGCGCGAGGCGACGAGACAGATACCGAGATTAGCTATCAACAAAGGAATGAAAGGTACTAAAGCCAAGTATGCGAAGCGCGTACGCGCATGCCGCCATTGCCACCAGCTAACAATAACGATGGCCAATAAAGTGATTGATTCCAATGTGCACAATATAAGACCAATAATATGCATTCCGGCTTCCCATTAGACCGAGAATCTATTTGCAGCGGATAACACAGGAACTTGGTCCGGGAAATCAACCAATGAATCTCCACCAAGGCTGTTTACACCACAGCAGGCCACGCCGCTTGCATTCGGCAACGGCAAAATACAGATCAAAGGGGGATAGTTACAGATGCGCGTCGCCAAGCAGCCAGCCGTGTTCTATCTTTACACTGAAGTATACAACAATGTCCAACAAGGCTCAATAAGCCGCTCTTCCTATTTTCACAGGATCCGCTTGGGGTGTACGTAAAATAGCAAAGCGGGTTGACATGAGTCTGTGGCCTGCCTGTGCGAGCACGCAGACAGGCGCACCACAGCGGCTGAAAACCTCGTGACAAGATTGGGGATCGCAGGCTTGCTACGGGGATAGGCATGGAGTTTGTTGATGACGGCAGACAAATTGGTTAGTTTTCTTTCTTAGGGGAGAAAGGAAAGAGAAAAAGGGGAAATCGACCTTCTTATCGTTCCGATTATCCATTTTCTACCTTCCATCCTCCCCTTACCAGTGCGGCGGCAGGGTACGCCAAGGTAGCGTCCGCTGCCAAAAGGCTGCTCAACACCAGCCCCTTTCTAAGGGGCTTATCATTTACATAGCACGGAGCTTTGAGCTCCGTGCGCTCGGGCAGAGAACGCCGTTGATTAGAAGTTCAACTTCTCGCAGAAGTTGAACTTCTTAAAGGAGGCCTGCTTTTTTAGGCGCTCCACACCTTTGCGCCGCTGCGTCAACTGATTTCGAGGAAATTATTTTCGTATTGCTGGCGTAATAATATTTTGAAATCAGCGCACATCAGCGTTGATCAGCGTTCTGTTTTCAGGGCGTTCTATTTTTCAGAGAATTTGGCGGGCGCCGAGACACCAACCGAATGGATTCGGACTCTGGGGTGCTCTGCGCCAGTCATTTTCAGAAAGGGATAAAAACAGTATGACACTCAAAGGGAAAACCGCCGTCATCACCGGCAGCGGCCGCGGCATCGGTCGAGCTATTGCCATCGAATTAGCTGAACGCGGTGCTAATGTCGTCGTAAATTTCTGGCGGCGGCGCCAGTCGGCCGAGGAAACAGCCAATATGATCCGCAACCGCGGTGGCAAAGCCGCCGTCGTACGCGCCAATGTCGGAGACATTGACGCAGTACAAACATTAGTCCAAAAAGGGGCTGAAACCTTTGGCAGCGTTGATATCTTTATCGGCAATGCCGCTTCCGGCGTTCTGCGGCCGGCACTGGAACAAGAGGCAAAAGCGTGGAATTGGACGCTGAACATCAATGCACGTTCCATTTTCTTTGGTGGGCAAGCCGCAGCGCATTACATGAAAGAAAAAGGATGGGGACGCATCATTGCCATTTCCAGCATCGGTTCACAACGTGTTTTGCCAGAATACAGCATCGTTGGCGTTTCCAAAGCAGCCATCGAAGCCACAATCCGCTATTTAGCAGTGGAGTTAGCACCTTACGGCATCATTTGTAACACGGTTTCCCCCGGCGTGGTAGAAACCGAGGCACTGGATTTCTTTCCCAGTAAGGATCGCATCATCGAAACAGCTAAAGAGCGTACCCCAGCGGGTCGCTTAGTCACGCCATCAGAAATAGCACGCTTCGTTGCTTTCTTATGTAGCGATGACGCAGCGATGCTCGTGGGCAATACGATCCAATTGGACGGCGGTTATAATATCACCATGTAAACACAACGTTCTAAAGGGAGTCGGTATGCGCCTGCAGCACCCCACAGCGGATGAAAATCTCTTGACAAGATAGGGCGCAAGCTTGAGAAGCGATACTACGGTGACAAAAGTAGGAGTAGTTGATGACGGCTGACAAGTTGTTCTGTGATCTTTCTTAAAAAGCAACCGGAAAACGCTCACCGAAGCAGAAAAGCAACAAATAGCATCTCCTCGAACGGTCTGGTACAATAAATACCTATATGGCTTAGCAGACGCGGGCCAGCCTGCGTGGTTGCCAATAAATAGTAAACGTGCAGATGAGGAGGAGATCAATGGAGATCATATGGATTGACGGCCAGCAGTTGACCATCGAAACGGTGATGCGGGTCGCGAAAGCAAATCCGGATAGCATTGAGGTGCGCTTGACATCAGTGGCGGAAAAAGCGGTGCGACGGGCGCAAGAGGCAGTAGCCCGTTTCGTCAGCGAAGGAAAGTTAGTCTACGGCATCACTACCGGTTTCGGCGCTTTCAAGAACAAGCGCATTTCGCCGGATGAAGTACAGCAATTGCAACACAATATCCTCATGAGCCACGCGGTAGGCGTAGGCTATCCTTTGCCGGAAGAAGAAGTGCGAGCCATGATGCTCATTCGGGCCAACGCGCTGGCTCGGGGCTATTCCGGCATCCAGCTACAAACGCTACACCACCTTTTAGCTATGTTAAATCGTGGCGTTCATCCCATTGTGCCCCGGCAAGGTTCTTTGGGAGCCAGCGGTGATTTAGCGCCATTAGCCCACATGAGCTTGCCGCTCATCGGGTTAGGAGAAGTTATCTACAAGGGGGAAAAACTCTCCGGCGCCGAGGGGTTAGCCCGCATTGGCCTACGCCCATTGCGCTTGGCAGCAAAAGAAGGATTGGCGCTAACCAACGGGACAGCCATGATGGCCGCATTAGGCTGTTTTGCCGTAGTAGAAGCAGAGAACGCCGCCTCAGCCGCAGACATTGCCGGCGCATTGTCGCTGGAAGCATTACATGGCACGCCGCGTGCTTTCGATCCCCGACTGCATGCGCTACGTCCGCACCCACGCCAGATCAAAGTCGCCGGCCACATGCGCGATCTACTGGCCGACTCCACCTTCCTGCGGGGACTGGAAAGCTCCGATGTGCAGGATGCCTACACGTTACGTTGCATTCCCCAGGTACATGGTGCTTGCCAGGATGCCATCGCTTATACCCGCTGGGTGTTAGAAACGGAGTTAAATAGCGTGACCGATAATCCACTCATTTTCTTCGATGAAGCGGGCCAGGCAGAAGCTATCTCCGGCGGTAATTTCCACGGCGAACCGTTAGCCATCGCTTTCGATTATTTAGGCTTGGCCATGACAGAACTGGGCAACATGTCCGAGCGACGATTAGCTCGGCTCACAGACGGTGCCAGTAACCAGCATGTGCTACCCGATTTCTTGACAGAGCACGGCGGATTAAATTCCGGCTTCATGTTGACGCAATACACAGCTGCTTCTTTGGCCAGCGAGAACAAAGCGCTAGTGCACCCGGCCAGTGCCGATACAATTCCTACTTCTGCTAATTGGGAAGACCACAATAGCAACGGACCCATTGCAGTGCGCCAGGCACGGCGCATTATCCGCAACCTGGAGAATATCTTGGCGCTGGAAATGATGGGCGCCGCGCAGGGCATTGATTTTCGTCGGCAAAAAATGGGCGCTGGTCACCGTTTGGGACGCGGCACTGCGGCCGCTTATCAATTAGTCCGCGAGAATATACCATTCTTGCCCCGTGATGTCGTGATGTATCCGCACATGGAGAAAGCCAGACAATTGGTAGCTAATGGGACACTGGCTGCGACGGTGCAGGCCGCTTTAGCAGAAAAAGCCGATGCGTGAAGATAGACACTGGCAAAGTACGAAACAGCCACGAAGGCTGGAGTAATTGCCCTCCAATACGCTGAGTGACCTTTCTTTTTTTGTTTTGCCTATAATGAACCAAGCATCGTTCTGTGATCGAAGAACCCTATTTTATGATGGAGGAAACGCATGATACCGGTAGACTTGTATTATGATGTCATAGAAACCGATTTTGGCTGGATAGCGTTGTTGGCCTCCGCACAAGGATTGTGGCAAAGTGCCTTGCCACGACTTTCCGCTCAGGATGCGATAAACGCGCTGGATAGCGTGGCTGTGCCAGCCCAATCCGATTCCCTGTCCGCAGTGGCCCGGCAATTGCAAGCCTACTACGCCGGCCAGTTAACCTCTTTTTCGGTTGATCTGGATATGCGCCGGGGCACAGCGTTTCAGCACGATGTGTGGCGTGCCACGCAAGCAATTCCTTATGGCCAGTGTATGAGTTACGGAGAACTTGCCAGGCGTAGCGGACACCCCGGCGCGGCCCGGGCGGTGGGCAGGGCAATGGCACTAAACCCTTGGCCGCCCATCATTCCCTGCCATCGCGTCTTGCGGGCTGATGGCAGTTTAGGTGGATTCGGCGGTGGATTGCCCTTGAAAGAACGAATGTTGGCTTTAGAAGGGTGCCACGCAAAAAGATAGAAGTTATCATGAGCCTATGGCACACCACAGCGGATGAAAATTAAGATCAGCGTGCATCAGCGTTAATCTGCGTTCTATTTTCAGAGGAGCCATTCCGTAATTTTCGAATACAAAATTATTCGTTTAGGAAGAAACAGGCGTGTTTCTTGGGAGTTATCATGGGCCTACAGCGCACCACAGCAGATGAAAACCTACGGCTGGCGTCAAGCCTTTAGGTGGGTTGGTGGGTCTACCACCGGCTACCGCCTCGATGCCGGCGCGGCGGCGGGGTGCGTCAAGGTAGCGTCCGCTGCCAAGGGGCTGCTCA
Organism: Anaerolineae bacterium; assembly: GCA_015486845.1. Classification (GTDB taxonomy): domain Bacteria; phylum Chloroflexota; class Anaerolineae; order JAADDB01; family JAADDB01; genus WFQU01. The sequence continues at coordinate 19,377 of WFQU01000028.1, forward strand.
ACACCAGCCCCCTTTCAGGGGGCTTCTTGGCGACGTAGCACGGGGATTTGCCCCCCGTGCGCTCGGGCGGAGAATGCTGTTGATTAGAAGTTCAACTTCTGCGAGAAGTTGAACTTCTTAAAG
>WFQU01000029.1 GCA_015486845.1 Anaerolineae bacterium
CTGGGCCGAATAGTTACCCCCGGCTAAGATAGAATCTCTCCTCTAAAAATAAGACCTCTCCCCTGGCTTACCGCCCAAAGGGGCAGCAAGCTTTCCACTCCCCGATACGGGGAGGGGAAAAAGCTAAGCGCAGCGCAGCTTGCCTTTTAAGAAGTTCAACTTCTCGCAGAAGTTGAACTTCTAATCGACAGCGTTCTCCGCCCGAGCGCACGGAGCTCAAAGCTCCGTGCTACGTAAATGATAAGCCCCTTAGAAAGGGGCTGGTGTTGAGCCGCCCCTTAGCAGCGGACGCTACCTTGACGTACCCCGCCGTCGTACCGGCAAGAGGGTGGCCGAGGGCATTGCCCTCGGCTACCCTCTGACACAACGCCTTCAAATCAGTCGTGTCAGAGCGAGCGAAGCGACAGTGTGACCCTCTTTTTAGTCAAGCAATCTCCAACGCCAGTGAGGTAGATTGCCACGGCCCTGTTGGGCCTCGCAATGATAAACTCTAAAAATCGTCCCCCCGGCCCCCAATTCTGGGGGGGGTGTTGCTCCCCCCAAGGTTGGGGGATAGGGGGCGCTTTCAGCCGCTGTGGCGCGCCTGTCTGCGTGCTCGCACAGGCAGGCTGCCAGCCCATGCCGACTCTGAAAATCTTCCTCTCCGTCTTAGCAATCTCTGCGAATCTGCGTTAAGTTGTTCCCCTGTCGTGTAAGAACCTCATCACAAAGAACCTAAAACGATGTGCGTTGGACGTTAGGCAGTCTTAAATGCAAAGTTTCCAAAGCTAAAAGGGCGTTGACATTAGCTTCCAAATAACTTTTCGTGGTGTATACCCTCGCCAAAGCTTGGCGGATTTGCATCACGGTTAACGCTTTTGTCAACGGTTCAAGTTGGTCCAACAAATTCGTATTGATTATTGTATCAGGCATTTGATAATGTAATAAAAGCATATCCCGTAAAACTGTAGTCCAGGCGGTCAATGTTTCTTGTGCTTCCTGACTGTTGCCGGCCAACCGCTTAGCTTGATCTAAACGTTGCCATCGATTTCTTGTATAAATCAGGTCGATGAAATCAGCGCCCCATTGCCGGCGCTTTGCTAAAAGCCATTCGTCCTGAGCAGCGCGCCGTGCCCAACCGATGCGTCCATCCGCTAAGTGTGCTATTTCTACCGCTCGGGCATCATCGATCTGCCATTGCCGCAGCGCCTCTTCGATAGTCTGCATAGCCAGAGGCCGCAAAGCATAAACCTGGCAGCGCGAGACGATAGTCGGCAATAGAGCAGCTTGTGTCGGCGCGGTGAGCACGAAAATAGCATGGGCTGGAGGCTCTTCCAAAGTCTTCAAAAGCGCGTTGGCCGCCGCCGGGTGTGCCATGTGCATATTAGGAAAAAGAAACAATTTGAAACGGCCTTCAACCGGCTTGCGGGCGATATCTGCTTCGATATCGCGTACCTGCCCAACTTTGAGCATCTCGCCTTCTTCCGGTACAATGCGCATATCCGGGTGATGGTTCTGGCTAACGAGGCGGCAGGCCCGGCATTGACCGCAGGGCGGTTTTGGCGCCGTACAAAGCAGTGCCTGGGCCAACGCTTGCCCAAGGGTGCGCTTACCGATATGCGCCGGGCCAGTAAAAAGATAGGCATGGGCCAGCCTCCCTTGCTTTATTTGTTGTTGTAACCGTTTCACGACCCATTCATGGCCGATAATGGGCCACTTCTCACACATTATTGTCTTCTTTCCTATTTCATATCGTGTGTCTTGACCACCCGCATTGTACCATATACGAGCAACTTTCTGTATTCTACGTAATCGTTCCAAAACAAAGGCTCGCTTTAACGCCCGTTTCGTCTCCAAAACAGGGAATAAATCTTAGACGGCCCTTCAGCCCGACTTTATCCATTTGAAAAAGGGAACCACGCTGCGGGTTTATACCTATAAACAGCACTTTCCGGGATTTAGTGCCTATTTCTGGCTGTCGTTCCTGTGCAACGACAGCCAAAAGCCGCATCAGTGATAGGGTTACGTTTGTAAAGTCCATCTTTAGTCAATCTTCGATCACTTCGGTTCGGAGTTGATTTTTTCGATCTCTGCTAACTAACAGCCCATGCATGTTCTTCTTCGCACCTTAGCGTTAGATTTTTGCACAGCAGGCCAGCATTTTATCGATAAGCCCCCAAATGCGCCAGCAGCCGGTGCACATCAGGATCATTTTGCAGGCCGAATGCCCACAACGCCAAAAGATAAGCTGCGAAGCCGATGGTCAACGCACCCAGCAACGGTAATGCGTGCAGTGCGGCGGTCACCGCGGCCATGATCAATCCGCCGGCCAACGGCCGCCAGACAATGCGCAGCCACGGCACCGGCGCGATGTATTTGCGCACCGCGTAGTAAAACGGAATGAACAGCGCAATTTCGCTGATAATGGTGATCACCGACGCGGCAAGATAACCGTATTTGGGGATGAACAGGATATTGGCAGTCAGGTTGACTGCTACGCCGATGATGAACGCTTTGGTCAGGAAGCGCTGCTGATCCACGGCGATGAGCACGTATTGCGTCACGCTGTTGACAAAGCCGACCAAAATGGAGAGGATCAGCAGCCGCAGAGCGATAGCCGAGCCGGGCAAAAAGCGCACGCCGCCCAAAATGGAGATCAGCGGGTCGGCGGCGAAAAGCACGAATACGACGATGGGGAAAGCGATCCCCAAAAGCAGGCGCAGCGCTAAATGGTACGTCCGAGAGAGGTTGTCCTCGCTGTCGCGGGCGTAACGGGACATCAACGGGAAGATGGCCAACGTGAAATAAGCGGGGATCACGTTCAGCCCGTCTAAGTATTTGTAAGCAGCGCTGTACAAACCGACTTGCACCACGCCGGACAACGGCTTCAGAATCCAGATATCGATGCGGAAGAAAATCGTGGCCAAAAGATGGTTGATCATCAGCGGCGCCGACGTGTTCAACATCCATTTCTGCAAGTCCCAATGCAGCTCGAAATGGGGGTGGAAAATGACCCGGCGCAAAGTGAGATAAAGCCAGCAGGCCTGGGCGATATTGATAAAAACGGCCACCGCCGCCAGACCGACGAAACCGCCGCCGAAGAGCAGCACGATGGCGCCAATGGCGACTTTTGTCACCGCCACAGCGCTGGCAATCCCGGCCGGATACTCCATTTTCTCGAAAGCGTTGAACACCGCGCTGAAAGCGTCGGCGATGCTGGCGAAGAAAAGTGCTCCCGTGAAGAGCACGATGGTTTCAGCTTCGGCCGCGGTCAATCCGCCCCAGCGGTTATACGCCCAGCCGACCACCGCCATCAGCGGCAGCGCCACGAACCAGAGCAGCGTGCGCAGGACGATGACGTTGGTCAAATAGCGGTTGGCTTTGCTTTTGTCCTGGGCCACATCCCGCGTCAACAGCGTGCCCAAGCCGAAGCGCACCAGAATTTCAAAGAAGCCGTAAAATGCGATGGCGAAAGTATAGCTGCCCTCCCCGGCGGGACTGAGGATGCGCAGCCGCAGCATGGCGAACGCGAAATCAATCCCTTTGTTGAACAGGGAGAGGAACATCGGCACTATGCTGTTTTTCGCCACCACCAGCGCTTGCCGCTTCGGATCGCGGTAAAAGCGCCCCCATAGCCACAGGCCGAACAGCAAAAAGAGCGAGACCAGCGCGATGAAGGTGGTGTACAGCCCTAATTTCACGGCCATGGGCGAATATTTGAAGCGCACACTCCAGCGGCCCGGCGGCAACTGCACCGCCCGGAAATTGCCGTCCGCCCGGGCGATGGTCAACGCCTTTTCGTCGTTTTCCGTGCCGCCGATGGGCCGGTAATACGCTTTCCAGCCGGGGAAATAAGCGTCGGCCAAAAGCAATGTCCCGCCCTGCGGCCAATTGACGTCGACCCAGACCTGGTTGTTGCCGTACGATGTGATGGTGGCCGGCTGCATGCGACAATTTTGCCGCAGCCGTTGTGCCTCGCCGTTGCCCTCGTCCAACAATAGAGTGCGCCGGGGATCGAGTTCTGCCAACGGCAGCGTGCCCGTAATTTCAGCGGCGCAGGTCAGGCCGAAGGCGCGAGGCAAAACATGTTCGTTGCGGTAAATCTTTATTTCGCCGTGGTAAACTTCCGTGTAGCCCGGCTGATGCAGCGGAACTTCGCTGAGGACGTATTTCACCCCCAACAAATCGGTGAGGCCGCTTTGCAGCGAGGCAGTCCGGTAAAAAGGCGCGATGCGGTTGAACATCAACTGTCCCTGCGGCTCGATGGCCTGCATGTAGCGGACGTATTGCCGGGGGATGATGGAATCGTAGCCGCGGAGGTCCTGAAAATTGTAACGCCAGCCGCTGTTGGCGTTCATCGTCTTGGTGGGCGCGCCGGCGTCAAAAGTCGTAAAGCGCCAGAGCCCAGGCTGTCTCTGCAAGAACTGTACCGCCGGCGGGGTGAAATCGAGCCAGGCGGGGTCGGACGCCGGGTTGAAATGGCCGCCGACGAGCCAGAGGTCGGCAAACAGCGCAACGATGGCCAACCACTGCCAGATCGGCAAAGCGAAACTGCGCTTGCCCCAGCGCCGTCCGGCTGCCCAGATGACCAGGAGTGCGCCGGCCAAAGCGCCGGCCAGCTTCAACAAGTTGAGCCATTGGTAGCTCCAAAACATGGCGCCATCGGGGAACGTGCCGCGAGCCAGGTCTGATCCGGCCAACACTTTCCGGCCGAAAGCGACGAACGGCTCCGGCTTGACGATGGAGAGCACCAAGACGGCGCCCAGGAGCAGGAACGCGAGTGCCAACGCGACCGTCACGGCGCACAGCCAGTGGCGGTTCGCCGGGCGGCGCCAGACCGCACCGAGGCCGTCTATCCCGAAAGCGGCCAATTGCGTCATGGCCAGTGTGTACGGGAAAACCCAGCGGAACGGGGAATGCAACTGGTTGAAACCGGGCAAAGTGTAATAGAGCAGCGCGTAAAGCGGCGTGCCGAAAGCGAAGAGCAGCGACGCCAGCGCCAGGACGGCGAACAGCGGCACATAAACGTAGCCGAAAGCGCTTTCCGCACCGGTGAAAATACTCACTCCGCGTCGCCAGCGGCTGACGATCCAGCCGCCCACAGCCATCGCGGCGCTGACGAGGGTGAGGATGCCCAAGTAATTGCCGCCTTCGACGTAGTTCTTCACGCCCCAACTGATGGCTGCCACCGGCTGTCCCTGGCTGTTCTGGGCCGGACGCCACACGCGCTGCCAGATGTCGAAATAAGCGTGTTGGCTGGGGTTGCCGAACACGTCCGGCAGGACGAAGGTGAGCAGTTGCCGGTGCGGCCAGGCCCAGCTAACGACATCGTGGTAACTGACGCCGCCGGCCCGGAAGTTATGGCGCACCAGTTCGTAGAGGGGGATGAGCTGAATGCCGCTGAGCGCCAGCCCGGCGCCCATCATGACCAGCAACCAGAGACCGAGGCGCAGCGCCGGCCAGAACGCGCCGACTTTCCGCCACAAATGCAGCAGCCGCCAGAGCGCGTAAAATCCGGCCACCAGCATGATGTAATAGGTGATTTCCACGTGCCCGGCTAAATTGGCCACGGCGAAGATTAGCGCTCCGGCGATGATGTACAGCGTCGGATTGAAACTTCCCTGCCCTTTGTCTTCCTGTTTGCGCACGGCCAATTCGATGATCGCCAGGAGCAGCGGCAACCAGGCCGCCGCTCCGATGATCATGGGAAAGACTACGCTGACGATGAAAAAGCCGCTGAAAGCGTAACCGACGCCGGCGAAGATGGCCGCGCCGTGGCTGCGCCGCAAGACCCGGGCCAGGATATAGCTGTTGAACCCGGCGATGGCCAACTGCAGCCAGGTGAAAACGCCATACGCTTCCGCTAGAGGCAGGATGCCGTAAAGGATGCTCAGCGGGTAAAGGCCGGAATGTTGCCCCGCAGCCAGGAAAGGCACTCCGCTGAAAAGGTAGGGATTCCAGAGCGGCAGTTGGCCGGCCGCGAAGCTGCGACGCAAGAAGAGTTTCCAGACGTAGTTTTCCAGGATGAGGTCGGCTAACAGCCCGTTATGGGGTGTGCCCACGCCCAGCTGGGCCGCAAACGCTTTCCACGGCTGGAAGGTGTAGAGGATATCCGCCGGCAGCAACGTCTTACCGCCGATGATCACCGGCGCGAACCAGAGGAACGGCAGCAAGAGGAAGAGGAAGGCCGCTAAGAGCAGGTAACGGTGCCGGTGCAGGCGGCCCATCTGTTACGCCTCGCTTTGTTGGGTCGGCAGCGTAGCCCGGTCCCGGGGCGTGAGCCGGCGGTGGCGCCAGGCGATTTGCCAGGTGCGCAGCGCCGCTTCTATTTTGATGCGGTTGTCCATTTTGGATTGCCCAATGCGCCGGTCTTCGAAATAGATGGGGATTTCCAGCGTTCGGTAGCCCAGCCGTTCACTGATGTAAGCCATTTCCACCTGGAAAATGTAGCCGTTGGAGTGAATGCGATCCAGGCCGATGCCCAACAGCGTGTTGCGCCGCCAGCATTTGAAGCCGGCCGTGCTGTCTTTGCTGTGCAGCCGCAGAATGAGCCGCGTGTAAATAGCATTGCCCCACCAGCTCAGCGCATAGCGCCACCAGCTCCACCGCTCGTCTAATTTTCCCCCTTTGACGTAGCGGGAACCGACGACGACATCGTAGTCGGCGCATTGGGCCACCATTTCGGGGATGTAGTGGGGCGAATGCGAGAAATCGGCGTCCATTTGCACGATGTACTCGGCGCCGTCGGCCAGCGCCCGTTTGAAGCCGGTGATGTACGCCGAGCCTAAGCCGCGTTTTCCCTCGCGGTGAATCACTTCCATGCGGCCGGGATGTTCTGCTGCCAAGCGGTCGGCGATTTGGCCGGTGCCGTCCGGCGACGCGTCGTCAACAATGATGAGATGCAGCCCGGGCAATGACAAGGCAAAGAGCGCCTCAGCCATTGTAGGAAGATTCTCCGCTTCGTTGTAGGTGGGAATGACCACCGTGATGTTTGTCATCTGTTTTCCCTCGTCCGGCTGGACTGCTCTGGGCCAGGCAGCCTGTTTAATTTCATACTGCTCATTATACTTGAAGGAGGCTTTGTGGAAAAGTAGCCGTTTAGCTGGGCAGCAACTGTGAAAGTGTCAATCCAAGGGTCTTTATCTCGGTTTAGTACGCCTAACCATATCTGAATAAGTCAGCACAAGGTAAAGTTTCTCATGCTGAGCGACGCATAGTCGCCGCTACAGGACGCCAGAGTTGCCGTTGCAGATTGTTTGGAGATGTCGGAGGGTGGTTTAGCAAGGATAAACGCGGTTTTTAGCCGCCTGATTCTCGATTATTTTTCGTGCTCCGTGCCCAATTTGGAATTGCCGTACAGGTCTTGACATTTTTGAACACACTGTAGTAAAATAGATGCGTTCTTTAGTAACTGCTCAAGTTTTCGCGTTTAGCGACTTGAAGTTACCGTTGCGGATTACCAAAGCCATCCTGATGGACTATGGGGTATCATGGTAGGATTGACTTAGTAAGCGAAGGCACGGTTTTCAACCGCCGGCTATTGCTGGCCTGAGTTGTTACTGATAAACAATTATGTGGAGGCCAATCCGCTGACATGGGCGTCAGAAAGCTAAGAGATACATCATTAGAAGGTGGCCATGTATATTGTATTTCCTCACACACTCCCTTTTTTGTATTATTCTCATACTGTCTTATTGGTAAACTAATTTCTATGGCGCGGAGGTAATGTCTATGGGTGTATTGTTGGAAGTAAAAGGGTTGCAGACCCAGTTTTTCACACAAGATGGCGTGGTCAATGCAGTAAATGGTATTTCCTATGTTTTGAATGAAAAGGAAACATTGGCCATTGTCGGTGAAAGTGGGTCGGGGAAGAGCGTCAGCGTTCTTTCTGTCATGCGGCTCATCCCTTCTCCGCCTGGTAAAATTGTCGCTGGCGAAGTAATCTTTGAGGGCCAAGACGTATTGAAGCTTGATGATGAAGCAATACGGCATATTCGCGGCAATCACATTGCTATGATCTTTCAAGACCCCATGACTTCCTTGAACCCGGTATTGACGATTTACCAGCAAATTGGCGAGGCTTTGCAGCTTCATTTAGGCATGGATAAAGCGCAAGCGCGCCAGCGGGCAGCAGAATTACTGGAAATGGTAGGCATCCCCGAGGCAGAGAATCGTCTTGATGATTACCCCCATCAATTTTCCGGTGGCATGCGGCAGCGGGTGATGATCGCCATTGGGCTCTCCTGCAATCCTAAATTGCTCATCGCCGATGAGCCCACCACGGCTTTGGACGTGACGATTCAAGCGCAAATCGTAGAGTTGGTCAAGAAATTAAAAAATGACATTGGTATGGCTGTCATCTGGATTACCCATGATTTAGGCGTAGTGGCCGGCATTGCTGAACGCGTCATTGTCATGTACGCTGGCGGGATCGTGGAACAAGCTGAAGTCCACGAGCTTTACGCTAATCCGCGTCACCCTTACACTTTGGGATTATTGAAATCTATTCCGCGCATGGATATGAAGCGTAGTCAACGTTTAGAGCCCATTGAAGGATTACCTCCCGATCTGATCAATTTGCCCCCTGGCTGTCCTTTTGCGCCACGTTGTAAATACCGTATTGACCGGTGTACACAGGAAAAGCCGCCGTTGAAAGAAATCTCGCCTGGCCATGAAGTTGCTTGCTGGGTTGACGTGACGGAGGGGATAGGATCATGACCAATACAGCTCAAAACGATATTTTGTTAGAGGTCAAAAACCTGAAGATGCATTTCCCCATTACAAAAGGAATTGTTATTCAGCGCACAGTGGGGGCCGTCAAGGCCGTCGATGGTCTTAATTTTTTTATCCGTCGCGGTGAGACTTTGGGCTTAGTGGGAGAAAGCGGTTGCGGTAAATCCACCACCGGTCGCTCTATTTTGCAGCTTTACAAACCAACGGCTGGACAAGTCATTTTCAAAGGGGAAGAGCTCACAAAAATGAAACGGGGGCATTTGCGAGCCATGCGCCGCCAAATGCAGATCATTTTCCAGGATCCCTACGCCTCGCTCAACCCACGCATGACCGTGGGTGCCATTATCGGTGAGCCACTGGAGATTCACCACCTTGCTGCAGGCAAAGAAAAGCGGGAGCGCGTACAACAATTGTTGCGCCAGGTGGGATTGAATCCGTATTTTGTCAATCGCTACCCCCATGAATTCTCCGGCGGCCAGCGACAGCGTATCGGCGTAGCCCGGGCGTTAGCCGTAAATCCAGAATTCATTGTTTGCGATGAGCCTATTTCTGCCTTGGACGTCTCAATTCAAGCGCAGATTATCAACCTGTTAGAAGAATTACAAGGGGAATACAGCCTCACCTATTTATTTATCGCCCATGATCTTTCTGTTGTACGTCATATTTCTGATCGGGTGGCCGTGATGTATTTAGGCAAAATCGTCGAATTAGCGAATCGGGATGAATTGTACGAGAATCCTCAACACCCATATACGCAAGCCTTGCTTTCAGCCGTGCCTATCCCGGATCCAGTCGTGGAAGAAAGACGACAGCGCATTATTTTGCAAGGTGATGTGCCCAGTCCGGTCAACCCGCCCAAAGGGTGCAATTTCGTGACCCGTTGTCCCCGAGCAATGGATATTTGCCACGAGAAAGAGCCACCGTTCCGGGATATGGGGGGAGACCATTACACAGCTTGTTGGCTTTACGAGTAATAGATCGATTAACTGGTTCGCGCTAAGCAATAGCGCATTAATGACGCGTTTTTGTAGGATAACACAATTTTCAGTCAATATACGAGAAAGGGGGGATGTGGAGGCACATAAAGAAAACGTGCTGTGAGTGTGAGCAAAGGTTGCTCACGGATTAACGTGAAGTACAGGGTAATCTTTTGTGTAGGAGGAGAATACAATGAAACGTTGGACTGTTGTATCGTTGGCTATCGTATTGATTCTGGCTATGGTATTGGCAGCATGTGCCAAACCAACGCCGGAGAAGGTTGTCGTCACGAAAGAAGTACCAGTCACCCAAGTGGTGACCCAGGTGGTGACCAAAGAGGTTCAGAAAGTCGTTACCAAAGAAGTCAAAGTAGAAATTACGTCTACACCCATTAGCAACCAGTTTATCGGCAGCGGTAAATTGGATGGGAATGGCATTCCGACTAATTTCTTCAGCGACATCCATGTCCGTAAAGCTTTCAATTACTGCTTCGACTGGGATACGTACATCAAGCAAGCGTTACATGGCGAAGCTGTGCAGAACTACGGGCCATTGATCCCTGGCATGTTGGGTTATGACCCGAATGGCCCGCATTACACGTATGATCCTAAGAAATGCGAATCAGAGTTCAAGCAAGCTTGGGGTGGCAAGGTTTGGGAAAAAGGTTTCCGCTTCACCATTGCGTACAATACCGGCAATGATACTCGCCGGACCATTGCGGAAATTTTGCAGCAGGACATTTCCCAGATCAACCCGAAATTCCAGATCTCCATCATTGCTTTGCCTTGGCCGACTTTCTTGCGCAATATTCGCTCCGGCACATTGCCTATCTTCGTGAGTGGTTGGTTGGAAGATATCCACGACCCGCACAACTGGGCGCAACCGTTCATGATCGGCACCTATGCCCGCCGGCAGAACTTGCCGAAAGACATGGTGGCACAGTTCAAGAAACTGGTCGATGCCGGTGTGGCCGAGACCGATCCGGCGAAGCGCGCCGAGATTTACAAGCAATTGGGTAAACTCGATTACGAAAATGCCATCGCCATTCGCGGTGCCGTGCCTACCGGACGCCATTACGAGCAACGTTGGGTGAAGGGTTGGTATTACAATCCGATTTACGCCGGCGGCTACTACTACGCGTATAGCAAGGACAAGACGGCTAAGAATCCAGGCACTTTCGTCGTGGCATCCATCGGCGATCCCGAGACCCTTGACCCTGCGCTTTGCTATGAGACTGCTGGCGCCGAGGTCATCGACAATGTCTATGAGACGCTCGTCACTTACGACAAAAATGATCCGACGAAATTCGTGCCGCAGTTGGCCACGAAATGGGATATCTCAGCAGATGGCAAGACCTACACGTTTTACATTCGCAAAGGCGTGAAGTTCCACAACGGTGATACGCTCACACCGGAAGATGTAGCGTACTCTTTCCGCCGTGGCTTGC
>WFQU01000030.1 GCA_015486845.1 Anaerolineae bacterium
GCGTTGACACCGGCTAAAGCCTCGATTCCGGTACGGCGGCAGGGTACGTCAAGGTTGCGTCCGCTGCCAAGAGGCTGCTCAATACCAGCCCCCTTTCAGGGGGCTTCTTGGCGACGTAGCACGGGGATTTGACCCCCGTGCGCTCGGGAGGAGAACGCTATCGATTAGAAGTTCAACTTCTGCGAGAAGTTGAACTTCTAATCGATAGCGTTCTCCGCCCGAGCGCACGGGGGGCAAATCCCCGTGCTACGTCGCCAAGAAGCCCCCTGAAAGGGGGCTGGTATTGAGCAGCCTCTTGGCAGCGGACGCAACCTTGACGTACCCTGCCGCCGTACCGGAATCGAGGCTTTAGCCGGTGTCAACGCTTCCAGGCTGCCTAAAGGTTAGGCTCCAGCTGCCAGCAGCCAAAACCGCACTACGCACGGGCGAACTGCTTTGTCGGTTCCCTGTGTCGCGGTTGAAACCGCACCGGGGGGGGCGGCCATGATAGCGGGTGAGGGCTAAAGCTATGACTGCTATCTTGTGCCCTCAGCGCTCGCGATCATGTAGGTGGTAGCCTGGCCGCAGGCCTAACCGGCGCAACTTCAGCTCCCCACGATTAGCGCTCCATCAACGTCCGCTTGTATTTTTGCTAACGGCGAACGGCTACTGGCTATCGGCCGACTTTCAGCCGCTGTGGTGTGCCGCAGGCCCATGCCGACTCTCTTTGCTACTCGAGCTATGACGTCGCGGGCGGTTTCTCCTCTCGCTGGGACTGGTTTTGGCCAGGTGGATTATCATGCAGGATCTCCTCGATTTTGTCGCTGAGTTCTTTGATGCTGAATGGTTTGGGGATAAACGCTTCGTAAGATGGCTTGTCTTCGGATTCCAATATCTGGCCCGTAGCGCCGACGCGCGCGGTTAGAATAATGACAGGTATTTGTCGGATCGCTTCATTAGCGCGGATTCTGGCCAAAGTTTCCCAGCCGTTCATTTCCGGCATCATCAGATCTAAGATTATGAGTGCCGGCCGTTCCTTTTCAGCCAATGAGAGGCCTGCTTTTCCACTCAGCGCTGCGATTGGCTGTAATCTCATGTTTCTGATAATCAATTCAGCTAAACGAACGACCAATTGATCATCATCGATAACTAATACTTTTTCCATTAACGTATTTCCTTCAGTGCGGGTAACATGATTTGAATAGTGGTGCCTTCGTGAGGTATACCGCTGCTTTCGGCCCAAATGCGCCCTTCGTGTCCTTCAATAACTTGTTTCACGATAGATAAACCAATGCCAAAACCACGGAACCGGCGGTTTAGGCCGCTATCGGCTTGGTAGAATCGATCGAAAATATGTTCTATCTTCTCTGGCGGGATGCCTATACCCTCATCTTTGACGCTTAACAGGAGGTAGCCTCTTTTGTGGACCAGAGAAACGTGAACGGTTCCGCCGTCGGGACTGAATTTGATCGCGTTGTCGAAGATGTTGTTCAGGCTTTCTTTTAATCGTGCTGGATCTCCGAGGCAGTACAGAATATCGTCGTCAGGGATATGTACCTGGAACTGTATGCCTTGCTTTTGGGCAAGGGGTTGGGCTTCTTGTACTGTCATGTGCAGTAATGTGCCTAAATCAACAGGTTGTTTGTTCAAACTATCCATGGAGAAAGTTTGTACGGTCAGTAGCTGGTTGACCTGACGATTCAATATGTCCGCTTGCTGATTGACGACCTGCAAAGCGGATGTCTGTTCTTCATTCAAGGCTCCGAATAGACCCTCCAAGAGTATCTCTGTATAACCTTTGATATGGGTGAGCGGTGCGCGCAACTCATGGGAGACGTTTTGCAAGATGTTTTCGTTGAATTTAAGTGCTTCAGTGAGCTCGTTTTTCGTCTTTTCCAGGCTGAGCAAAGATGCTTGCAATTTAGCATTCGTGTCTTGAAGTTTGTGATTCATTTGTTGACGTTCTTCTTCGCGGGCGTGTCGTTCGCTGATGTCCCGAATATGGAGTAGCATTGCCGGTTGGCTTTGCCAGGTAATGGGCGTACGAATAACTTCTACCCATATTGGCGTGCCGTCCTTTTTTTGGATAACGATCTCTTGCTTGTCTTGTCGGCCATTATCCAGGGACGCACTCGGCCCGAAGAATTTGTTGAGAGGCAAATCCGCGATAGCTTCTAATGTGGGTAACTGGACTGTGTGCAGAAAAGCCGGGTTTGCAAAAACAAAACGGTTTTTCTGGATGACAATTATCCCTTCTGGCGCGGATTCAATCAATGATCGATAACGGGCTTCTGACTCTTGTAATGCCTGGAGCAAGTGTTGTTGTTCTTTTTCTTTCTCAACGCGCGCTAAGGCATTCTTGATTGCTTTGGGTAATTGTTGCCGGAGATATTGTTTGATAACATAGTCATCAGCGCCTAAACTGACCGCTTCATCGGCGATATCCTCGCGCCCTTCTCCTGTGATGAGGATAAACGGGAGCAATATTCCCTCCTTCTGGATTTGTTTGAGAATAGATAGACCATTTGTATCAGGCAAATAGTAATCGCTCAAAACGAGATCAAACGAATGGGATTTGAAACTGGCTTCGAACTCTGCCTGGTTGCGCGCAACGACGAGATGAGGTATAAAGCCACTTCTGCGCAAGATGGCCAGCGTGAGCTCGACGTCATCTGGATTATCTTCGATGTATAATAATTGTAACGGCAGTTTTGGTGTTGGCATTTTCAAGCTTTTAGACAAGGTAATTCTGAATGATAAAGGCTGTAATGGCGTGATGATCGTGCAAGTCAAAAACGGGCACACCACTAACGTCTACAGGGTGATCTGCGACGACGGCTACCAACTCATCCGGTTGGCAAAGCAGCTGCGTACTGCGTTCTCTGCGGCTGATTTCGATTTTAGGATAGGCACTCCATTTGTATCCTTCTACTAAGACGATATCGACGTCGGTTAGATATTGCTTTACCACTTCTGTTAGTGAAAGTTCTCGGTTTATTTTGGCGAAAAGAGCGATCTGGATGGGGGATGAGAGCACGACCTTGACCGCGCCGGCTCGGGCGTGCCGCCAGCTATCCTTGCCCGGCTGATCGATGTTGGTGGCATGGCCATGGTGTTTCACCACGCCGACCCGATAGCCATCTTGCCGCAGCTCGGCGATGATTTTTTCCATTAGCGTGGTTTTGCCGCTGTTCGATTTGCCCACAAATGGCAGAACAGGCGGCATTTTTGTTTCTTTCGCATCTGATAGGGTCGATTTGTTATGGTGTGTGGACATGTACTACTCCTTATTATTTGGTGTTATCCTGGCGAAAATTGTGCCGGATCTGGTACGCGACGGCCGTCCCGGCCCCCACGTACAGCCAGAAGATGGCCGCCATGTGCGGGTAAACTAAGTTGAACAGGTAATGATCGAACATGCCGCTGACCAACACGCCGGCTACGGCGGCGCCATAGCCTAAGATAAGCGATTCCAAAGCGGCGTCTGGCTTGTAAAGATACCAGGCCCGTAATAAGTAAATGGTGAAAACAAGAATGGTGAGCAGGAAAACAGCCAGGCCTATGAAACCCATTTCTTCAGCAATGAGCAAATAAACGTTAGAAACACCAACGTAAAGCTCAATATCCGGCGAGCCAGTGAAACCGACGCCTAACCACGGGTAGTGGCGGATGAGGATCAGCGCGTCTTTGTATTCGCCGAAGCGCATTTTGGTGGCGCGATCCTGCCCGTGCAGGCCGGCCAAAAGGTGTGCCACGTATTTTTGGGCCGGCGGCAGCAAGAGCAGCGCGGCCGATCCGCTGCCGAGGTAGAGCAATAGCCGGCGATAGCGAAGTAGCGCTAACAACGTGAACGCCGCGGCGACGCCCAAAAGTGCACTGCGTGAGTAGGTCAGGTAAAGGGCGACGAGATCCAGCAACAGCAGCGCCAACGCCCAGCGCCGGCGGATGATCGGCGCTCGCGAGGCTAATTGCGGTGCCAAAAGCGCTGCGGCGAAAACCATCATGCCGCCCAGCACATTGGGGTCCACCGCCGTGCCGATGGCGCGCATCGGGTTCTGGGGATTGTCCTCGATCCAGCGCAGCGCGCCCATGCCGCCGGGATAGCCGACCCGGGCCAGTGCGTCGAGTGCTTTCACCGTCCAGGCCATTGGCTGGAAGTAGAAAATGATAGCGATGGTCGCCGCACCGCCGCCGGCCCAGATGAGCCATTGCGTCAGCCGAATCAGGTCGTGCCGTTTGCGGCCCACGTTCAGCGCTAAGAAAAAGATGGCAATGGAGAGCAACAATTCCAGGTAATGGCGCATGGCGTTGGCGGTGGGGTGCATTTTGGTGACGCCGATGACGAAAGAAAGCAGCGAAAGCGCCATGAACAACCCTACGAAGCCACCCACCGGCGTGGCGATAAACCTCTCTTCGCGGCGCAAGACGTATCCCAGCAGCCAGACGAAAAAGAGCACCAGCAGCGTAATATCCAAAAATGTAGGCGTGAAGCCAATTTTGAACGGTAGCGTAGCGAAAGGTAGCCAGTAAATGACTATAATGGTACCCAACATGCTCCACCAGATGCTGCGCAACATGGCCACGGCGGCAGTGACGACAATGGCTAATAAAAACGCGTACAGCGGCCCTAAGAATCCGATGTAGGCGCCGACGGTTAGCGCGGCGATGAGAAGCAGTGCGCCGCGGCTGATCCCGGCGATGATTTTGTTGGGATTGCCAAGTTGGTATTCGATTTGCCTGAACATGTTACCCACTCACCCGATCATGTGTCATGTATTCCATTCTACCACGCTTCGCCGGTGATCAAAAGTGGTAGATGAATTGGGCGGGAGTGAGGTCCTATTTTTAAGGAAAGGGTAGCCGAGGGCATTGCTCTCGGCGATTCTCTTACCAAGCGTGGGTGTAGACGGCAACGGTGCGCCGGGCGATTTCGTCCCACCGGAATTGCTCGCTAAGCCGGGCGGCAGCCTGTCCAAGAGTGCGGCGCCTTTCCGCCGCGGGCAACAACTCGGCAATGGCATCACGCAATGCGGGGGGATCGGCGGGCGGCACCAGAACCATGTTCACCCCCGGCTCGATTTCCGGCGGCAGGGTGGCCGGGATTGTGGAAACGATGGGCAGCCCGTGGCGCAGTGCGGCGTGCAAACTGCCCCGGCGCAGCGAGACCCCGTCCCGGTAAGGCAGCACCATCAAATCCAGGGCGTAGAAAATCGCCGAGAGCTGCCGATCGTCCAGGAAACCGCTCCAGTGCACCCGGTCCGACAGGTCTGAGCGGCGCACGCGCGCCCGCATTTGTTCCAAATAGCGCCGGTCGGTGGGATCACTGGCGCCAGTCTGCCCACCGATGAAGAACAAATGCACGTTCAATGTTTTGCGCAGCAGCGCCAGCGCGTCGATGAGGTCTTCGCCCCCTTTGCTCGCGTTGAGAAAGCCAAAATAGCCCAACAAATGGGCGTCGACGGGAATGCCCCAGCGCCGGCGTACCGCGGCTGTATCGGCATCCGACCTCGGGTAAGCTTCGACGTTGCTGCCGATGGGAATGCGGGTAACGCAGGCGGCCGGCACAGCCCGGCGCAGCGTGGTCTCATCTTCGTGGTTGGTGACAATAACCGCGTCGGCATAGCGCGCCAGCAACCAGTTTGCCCGTTGGCGCAAAAAGCCTGCTTTGGGGAAGAGATACGGCACCCGCAAGTCGTGGAATGTCACGGCTATGCGGGGCCGGCTCCGTTTTCTGTGCTGCCAGAGCGGCCAGAGGTTGACACCTGGCGACATGCCAAAAGCCGCCGTCTGATACTGCCAGTGCACCCAGTCCGGTTGCAACGCGTCGATGAATCGTTCCAACCGGGGCCAGTGGCCGAAGCCCCAGCCCGGCATAAAAGGGTAGACGTCTGCGCCGCCGGGCGGCACTTTGTTCGCCGTGAGCACGCTGACCCGGACGTTTTTCTCGCGCAGCGCCGCGGCCAAACAGCGGGTGTAATCGCCGACACCGCCGGGCAGCGGTGGGTATTCGCCGCTGATGAACAGGATGTGCAGCGGCGCGTTCATGGCCCGGCTCCCTGCCGGGGGTGGGCCGACGACATGGTGACTAAATAGCGCAGCAAACGACGGTAAGCATGCCATCGTTCCTCCCGCAGGGTGCGCTTGTGGCCGACGAGCCCTTTCCCTTTTTCCACCAACGCCTGCCAGCCGAACTGGAGAAAGAGCCCCCAGCGGACGATTTCCGCCGCAATGCGGCCGTGATGTTTGTAGAAATAGTGAATCTTGCTGCCGTTGAAATGCATCTGCCGGGCAGCCACCACCTGTCCACTCGAACTGCCCTCGTAATGGGTGACCGTGGCGTGCGGCGTGTAAAGCACTCGCCAGCCGGCATCTTTGGCGCGTTTGCACCAGTCCAACTCTTCCGAATACATGAAAAACTGCTCGTCGAAACCGCCAATTTGCTCCAATGTCTCCCGCCGGGCCACGAGACAAGCGCCGACCAGCCAATCCACTTCTTGCGGCCGATCGTCGAGACGGTCGGCCAGGTAGTAACGGCGCAGGACGCCGTTAGCCGGCCAGAGCGTTTGCAGCGGTGTGCTTTCCAGGAGTGCGGTGAGCAGGGTGGGGAAGCGTCGTCGGGATGGCTGGGGCGTGCCGTCGGCGTAGAGCAGCCGCGGCCCAATGGCGCCTGCGTCCGGCCGCGCTTCCAACTCGGTCACCATGGTCGTGAAAGCAGCCGGCGCTACCACCGTGTCCGGGTTGAGGAAAGCCACGTAGCGCCCACGGCTGACCGCCAGCGCCTGGTTGTTGGCTTTGGTAAAACCGACATTCTCGCGGTTGCGCAGCCAGGTGACTTGCGGGAACGCCGGGGCTAACGCTTCCACCGACCCGTCCTGCGAAGCGTTGTCCACCACGATGACTTCGAAATCGAGCCCGGCCGCGCCGCCGTCGTAAATGCTGGCGAGACAATCGCACAGCAGGTCGCGCACGTTCCAATTGACGATGCAAATGGAAAGGTTGCAGGCCGGCGTGTGCCGGGGAAACACCGGCTCATTCACGCTCATGGGAGCGCAGCCTGGCTATTTCTTGCTGAATATTGGGGATGACATCTTCGTTGACGATAACTTTGCTACGACCCTTTCTTGCCGAGAACACCGTAAAAACCTGTCCTCCGTGCTTGGCCTGAAAATGGCGGTGCGTTTCACTTTGAATATCTCGCCATTTATATTGCGCTGGTGCATTGGCAAACGTAATAGGTTTGATCTGGAGACCGATATACTGTTGCCCAACTTCAATAAAAAAGTCTACATTATACAGCCGATCCCACTCATCTGGCGCTGGCTTGATGGCAACACCCAATCGGTTTTCAATCTGTCCATAGATTGTCTCTATTTCTGTCCTGTACCCCTCAAATGTTCTCCGGATGACAACATCTTTGATGTAGTCTCTGCAATTTTCTTCGCTGATGGACGCGATTTCGTACTGAACAATCTCACTGATCTTAATATAAAGTTTATTTCCTAATTCTTCCAGATGTTCCGCCGGGTAGACATTTGCGTAATAAAACTGTTCCCACTCCTCGACTGTTTTGGGATGACACGTTCGTATCAACTCAGATACCGGGCCGACATTGCGCTTCTTGTTTAGTCCCCAACGATTCATCGCCTGGTTGAGAATCCACTCTTTAGCCATGACTTTTTCTCCCATACTGAAGAAACTTAGATTTGTAACGATAATTACCCGCGGTGTCGGCGACAGCTAATCCGGCTTTTAAGAGATGCGCATTGACAAAAGTCCGGTTCCTCAGGTACAAATATGCCATCAAGTTTCCCTCGGCATCGTATTTCTGGTCATCGAATTGCAAATAGACGTACTGCCCTTTGGTTTTCGCTTCCAGAAACTTCACGGCGGCTTCTGCCTGCTCTGGCTCGGTCTTAACGCCAATGAGACGTGCCCGCACGCCGTTGTTGAGCTCGATGACCTCGGGTGTGATGACACGCTTGACGCGAAGATATTTCCGCTGCGTTCCCCCTTTGTCCCGGTCACTGATGCGTGAGCCGAAATTCAAACGGCGGGGGTCTACTTTTTTGTCGAATCGAGTTACATCTTGGAACTGGTAAGGAAGTTTAGCGATGCGTTCTGGCCAATCCACCTGTTGCCGATCCTGTCGCTCAATGATGATATTGTCGGGAGACAGCGATAGCTGGGCGGTCAGCCCTATTCTCCTTTTGATGATGTCCAAATAAGCGGGGTTTATCTCGTAACCAATGGCATCTCTCTGCAACGCTTGAGCGGCAGCAATGGTTGTCCCACTGCCCAAAAATGGATCCAATACTGTTTCGCCCGGAAAAGTGAACATCTTGATCAAACGTTTTGGCAGCTCTACGGGGAAAACAGCGATATGATCGCGCTGCCGGTCGCCGGGGAAATACCAGTGGCCGGAGAAATAAGTCTTCCATTCTTCTTTGCTGAGCCGTGCTGCTTCTTTGCGCTCTTTGGAAACTTGCGGTGCATTGCCCGGCTTCTTGAACAGAAGAATAAACTCGTAGTCAATTTCAATAATGCCGTTACGAGGAAAAGGGTAAGAACCCATGATGGTGGCCCCGCCGGTCGTGTGCATCGTCGTCTTTTTTTGCCAGATGATAGCGCCCATGTAGTCGAAACCGATGGTTTCAGCGAATTTGATGATCTCGGTGCGGATCGGAATGACTTTGTAGCGACCGTAATAGACCGCCCGGGCAAATTGGTCTCCGATATTGATGGCCATGCGGCAGCCGGGATGCAGAACGCGATGACTTTCTTGCCAAACCAGGTTCAGGTGATTGATGTACGCTTCGTAAGATTGGTGAAAACCGATTTGGGCTTCCTCGCCGTAATCCTTGAGTTGCCAATACGGTGGAGAGGTGACAATGAGATGCACACTGTTATCGGCAACTTCTTTCATGTTGCGGGCATCTCCAATGATAACACGATACGTGCCAGACATAACTTGTTTCCTTATTTTGTGAATGGCCGAACTCCTGGCCACTTTCCCTGATCTCGAAGTCGGCTGCCCTGTTAAGGCTCCAGGTTGTAAATCGTCTCTTGTAGGCAGTAATGCCCGTGCTGCCAGCGCAGGATCCATTTGTCGCCATCGATGGCTGTTTCGCTGTTGATCCGGGTGGAAATGAGCACGGTGGCCTCTTTTTGGCTGTCGTCCCACTGTAACTGGACGATAGTATGCTCGATCCGGCGTGGCACGCCCGGGAAAACAAGGTGCAAATAGCGCTGTGCGATGGCATCTTTGCCCTGCCAAAGCACATCGTCGCTGCTGTCGTTCGGCGTGTGCTTGGCATCCCGCACGATGCCGCCCGGGCACCACAGCGTCATCACGGCATCCAAATTGTGCTGGACGACATCCTTAGCTTCCGCATCCAGCACGGCCTGGACGGCTGCCCGGTCGTGGGGCGGCTTCCGAGCACACGACGTGGCCATTCCCGTGGTGAAAAGCGCGGCTATGAGTAGCATCCAGAAACGCCGGCCGAAGTGTCGTCCTTTTCTCATCGTCAATCCTTCTCACGGCGCCAGGATTTCTGTCAACGACACCAATTTGTAGCCCCGCTCGGTGAGCGTTTGCAGCGCCCGGCGCAACGCAACGGGGTCTGTCTTGTGACTGGTGTGCATGTAGATGATCTCTCCCCAGTGCACGTGATCGACGATATTGTGATAGACCTTGTCGGCGTCGTGGTCGCGCCAATCGTAAGCGTCCTGCCCCCAAAGGATCGTCGTGTAGCCCTGTTCGTAGCACACTTCAATGCTCTGTTTGTTGCGATAGCTGTAGGGCGGCCGGAAATACGGCTTCGTGCTCTTGCCGGTGAGCTTTTTCACCAGCGCTTCGGTGTCCCCCAACTCTTTGATGAGCTGTTCCCGGGTCAGCTTGCGCGAGTCCAAGTGCGACCAGGAATGGTTGCCCAGTTCGTGCCCGGCCTGGACGATGCGTTTGACCGCCTCGGGATGGTCTGCCGCCCACGCGCCCTGGATGAAAAACGTGGTGTGGTAGTGAAATTGCGCCAGGATAGCCAGAATCTCGTACAGGATCTTGGGGTTGCCCTCCACGTCGAAGCCGATTTGGACCTGTTTCTTGGTCTGGTTACCCCAATAGACCAGCTTGAGGCTCGGCGTGGGACGGGCGACCGCTAAAGTTGCCGTCGGGGAAACGGTCGGTGTCGTCGTGGGCGATGGCGTGGCCGTCGGCACCGGTGTGGGCGTGGCCGTCGCCGTCGGTGTCCTCGTTGATGTCGCCGTCTGGGTCGGTGTAGCCGAGCTAGTGGCCGTCGGCGTGGGTGACGGTTGCTTCGTGTATGTCGCCGTCGCCGTGGGGATAGCCGCCGGCGTGTTAGCCGGAGCCGTCGTACAACCTGCCAAAATCATCAGAATGCTCACCGTGAGCCATAGCAACAGAACGCGTAATGAAGTCATCATTTCCTCCGCACAAAATGGGACCGGGATTGTTCCTAATCGTTTCTGCCGCGGCCATCGCCGCCGTTGAGCAGGCGTCATCTTGAAACTTTACCATAGGCCAAGGCTTTTGACCAATCAAAAAACGCTTTATCGCTTGCCTCGCGTAGGGAGGCTCCGCACAGGTAGAAACGCAGACAGGCATTCCACAGCGGACGAGAACAAGATCAGCGCGCCTCAGCGTTAATCAGCGTTCAGTTTTCTTTCTTGGGGGCCAGCCCCCTTTTAGGGGGCTTCTCGCCACGTAGCACGGGGGTTTGCCCCCCGTGCGGTCGGGCGGAGAACGCCGTCGGTTAGAAGGTTAAAAGTTCAACTTCTTCAAGAAGTTGAACTTCTGAATAACAGGGATTTTCGTATTGTCGGAGTAATGTATTTGAGATCAGCGCACATCAGCGTTCTACTTTCAGCGTAGACACGCTTCATGTTATCGCGGCAGAAATTTGACCGTCTTGCTCCAATTCCGTACAATAAAGCTTCGTTCGGCAAGGAATGGCAACACGTGATAGGGATAGAGGCAAGATATTATGTTCGATAATCTTTCGGACAAATTACAAGCAACTTTCGAAAAACTGAATCGGCGCGGCACACTGCGAGAATCGGATGTCAACGCGGCTATGCGCGAAGTCCGTTTGGCGTTGCTGGAAGCTGACGTCAACTATAAAGTCGTGAAATCCTTTGTTGCCCGGGTCAAAGAGCGGGCTATCGGCGTTGAAGTTGCTAAAAGCCTCAATCCGGCCCAGCAAGTGATCAAAATTGTCAACGAAGAGTTGGTGGCGACGTTGGGCGAGCCGGGGAAACTGGATCTTTCCCGCCAGGCACCGCATGTCATCATGTTAGCGGGCCTGCAAGGCTCCGGCAAGACGACCACCGCCGCGAAACTAGCATTGCATCTGCGCAAAAAAGGGCAGCGCCCATTGTTAGTGGCCGCGGACATTTACCGACCGGCCGCGATCAAACAGTTGGAGATCTTAGGTCAAAGTTTGGATATTCCGGTGCACAGCGAAGGGGACCGAGTAGCACCGCCCGATATTTGCGCCAACGCGGTGAAACGCGCCCGGCAATCGGCATACAGCGTGGTGATTCTGGATACCGCTGGCCGGCTGCACATCGACGAAACGCTCATGGACGAACTGGTAGCCATCAAAAAGCGGGTGCATCCGGTAGAGACCCTTTTGGTCGTGGACGCCATGACCGGCCAGGATGCTGTGCGGGTGGCTAAGACGTTCAACGAGAAAATCGGCCTCAGCGGTTTGATCCTTACGAAGGTGGACGGCGATGCCCGCGGCGGGGCAGCCATTTCTGTGCGTGAAGTGACCGGTGTGCCCATCAAGTTCCTCGGCACCGGCGAAGGGTTGGACGCGCTGGACGTTTTTCAGCCGGATCGGTTGGCTTCTCGCATTTTAGGCATGGGCGACATCCTGACGCTGATCGAAAAAGCAGAGCAGACCATGGATCGCGATACCGCGATGAAAATGGAACACAAGCTGCGCACTGCTTCTTTCACGCTGGAGGATTTCCAAAAGCAGTTGCAGGAAGTCAAGAAAATGGGACCATTGAGTTCTTTGATGGAAATGATTCCCGGCATGGGGCAGCTGAGCAAACAAGTCTCGGCCGAGGAAACAGACGAAAAACTGAGGACAGTGGAGGCAATCATCAACTCGATGACCAAGGAAGAGCGCAATGATCCAGCTGTCATCAATGGCCGGCGCAAGAAACGCATCGCAGCCGGATCCGGCCACACTGTTCAGGAAGTAAACGCCCTGCTGAGTGAATTTCGGCAGATACAGAGAATGATGAAGCAATTGGCGAAAGGTAAAGGCCCCGGAAATTTGCTTTCTATGTTCCGTTGAGGCATTATTGTCCGGGAAAGCAACAAAAAGCAACAAATTATTGTATAACGGGTAAAAAGGAAGGTTAAACACAATGGTTCGAATTCGTTTGCGACGACAAGGTGCTAAAAAACAACCTATGTATCGCGTTGTGGTGGCTGATTCTCGTTCACCGCGCAATGGCCGTTTTATCGAAAATATCGGCTTTTATAATCCACGCACAGAGCCGGCAACCGTGAACATTAAAGAAGATCGGTTGCGCTATTGGCTGAGCGTAGGGGCACAGCCCAGCGAGTCTGTCTTGCGTGTTATCCGCGCTGCTGGTATTTCTATCGAGACAGAACCGGCTGCAGAAGCAGAAATTGAAGCTGCGTAGACGTCAGGATTGTTTCTTTAGAGGTTTCCTATCGCTAAGCGGCAAAGGAAAAATCGTCATGAAAGAATTTGTGGAGTACATCGCTAAATCTTTAGTTTCAGACCCTTCGAAAGTATGGGTAGAGGAAATCAGCAGCCCGAAGGCTATCGTATTAGAGTTGCACGTGGCTGAAGATGACATGGGGCGTGTTATCGGGAAAGGCGGCCGTGTGGCCAACGCCATGCGCACTCTGTTGCAAGTGGCTTCGGTACGTCAGGGCAAGAAATACATGTTGGAGATCGTGGGCTGATCCTCGGCCCGGACGCACAAACAGAATGGCATGATCCCGTGACGGGCTGAACCGTAATGGTTCTTCCCGTCATGTTTTTTGGGAGAAGTTATCATGAGTCTATGGCCTGCCTGTGCAGACAGGCACACCACAGCGGATGAAGATAAGCCGATAGCCGACAGCCAGTAGCTGTCAGCAAGTACGCCGCCACAGAGGAGCTTGTCGCCGAGCGATCGCCTGCGTAGTCGCGACTACGCCGACCCGCGTCGGCGCTCGGCGACACCGGCAAAAGTCTCGACGCCGATGCTGAGGAAGATTCGGGATCATTTTTGGCTATTGTTTTTATCTGCGTGCGCAGCCTGCGTTGATCTGCGTCCCATTTTTATTTTCAGAGGAGTAGAACAATGAAAAGACCTCCATACATCGTCATCGGCACAGTGATCGCTTCGCATGGGCTGCGTGGGGCGGTGGTTGTTTACCCGGAGACCGACTTCCCCGAGCGGTTCGCGACCGGCGCTAAAATGTATTTGGGCGATGGTGACGAACAATTGACGGTGCGCCAGAGCCGTCCTTACAAACGCGACCGGTTGTTAGTGGAATTCGAAGAAATCCTGAGCCGCGATCGTGCCGAAAAAATGCGCCGCCGCGTTCTCACTATCGAGGGCTCCGCCGCCGCCACGCTGGACGAAAACAGCAATTACATTTTTGAGCTGGAAGGGATGGACGTGGTGACGGACGAAGGGGAACGGCTAGGTCAGCTGAAGCAGGTGTTGGTGACCGGTGCCAATGACGTTTATGTCGTCGCCGGCCCCGGCGGTGAAATCCTTTTGCCGGCGATCCGCGAAGTGATCCTGCAGGTCGATGTGCCGGGGCAGCGGATGGTCGTGCATTTGTTGCCTGGATTGCGCTGAAACATCCCGGGCTGCGTCACCCCTGCAGCACTTCTTCGTAAAGCGCCAAAGTTTGTGCGACCATTTTTCCCGCTGTAAACCGGCGCAGCAACCGTTCCCGGCCGGCGGCGCCCCTCTGACGGCGCAAATCGGGATTCTCGATGAGTTTCTGCAGCGCCCGGCGCAAAGCTTCCGGTTCCCGCGGCGGTACCACGAAGCCGGTAACCCCACCTTCGTTCACGAACGATGTACCGCTCTGCACCTCGGTGCAAACCACCGGCAGGCCGCTGGCCATTGCTTCCAACTGGACCAAGCCGAAAGCCTCGGCGCGGCTGTTGGCCGGCAGCACGAATACATCCGCGGCGTGGTAATACGCGGCCAGGTCCTCGTTAGCAACTTCCCCGGCAAAACGCACCCGGCCGGTCAGGCGAAGCTTGTGCGCCAGGGCCTGCCACGCGCCGCGCATGGGACCGTCTCCGACCAGCAGCAACGCAGCGCCCGGCAAAGCGGTCAGCGCTTCCAAAAGGACATCGACCCCTTTGTAATAGCGCAATTTCCCCACGAAGAGGATGAGCACACTGCCTTTCGGAAGCGAGTCCAGATGCTGTGCGGCCGTCGCACTCAGCCTCGGCGCTGCCAAAAAAGGGGCCGGGTCGATGCCCAACGGAATTACCGTCACTTTGTCCGTCAGCCGGCTGAGGAACGGCGACGAGGCCGCGTATTGCGGGCTGGTGGCGATGATTCGGTCGGCGCGGTGCAGCACCCGCCAGAGCAATGGCCGGTAAAAGCGCAGAATGCGCTTTTGGCGCACGATGTCGCTGTGGTAAGTGATGAGGGTGCGCCGGGCGTGGCCGAGCGCGTACTGGCTGATCTCACCCAACGGATAGGGAAAATGCAAATGGGCGATATCCGGGCGCAGGCGGGCCAGCGTGGCCGGTAGCGCCAACGAGATGGGCGTCGACGCGATGTGCCACAGGCGTGCCGCTTTGATCACTTTGACGCCGTTCAGGGTGGTGGTTTCGGTGTGTCGGCCGCGGCTGGTAACCAGGACGGTGACCTGGTGTCCCTGGGCTGCTTCTGCCTCGGCCAACAGCCTGACGTGGTTTTCGATGCCACCATAAACAGGAAAATAATCTTTGTAGACATGCAAAATCTTCATGGCCACCTTGCATTTTCCCACGTCGCACCTATGAATCCGTGTTCCGTGGCTGTGCCCGCCCGTTTTTTCATTTGAACTGCGAATTGGGAATGGGAAAGCGGCCCAGCGGATTATGGCTGCGGGCGGTGAGCTGGTAGAGTGCGTCCGTTTCGGCCGCGGCCCTGGCCCAGGAAAACTCTTTGGCGCGCGTCAGCCCTTTTGTGCGCATCCCCTCGCGCAGAGACACGTCCTCCCAGCCGCGACGAATCTGGCCGGCCAACACTTCGACATCTTCCGGGTCGGCGTAAAGGGGCGCGTCGCCCCCCACTTCCGGCAAACTGGAACGGTCGCTGCTGACCGCCGGCGTGCCGCAAGCCATCGCTTCCAGGAGCGGTAAGCCGAAGCCTTCGTACAGCGACGGAAAAACGAAAAGCCGGGCAGCGTTGTAAACGGCCGGCAAATCCTCATCCGTCACATAGCCGGGGAATATCACCCGATCTTGTAAGCCGCTGGTCTCTAAATGGCGGAAAAATCCTTCGTAAAGCCACCCTTTTTGGCCCACGATGATCAAATAGCGCACGACGCCGGCTTGCCGCAAAATGGCGAATGCGTCTAACAATCTTTCCAGGTTTTTGCGCGGCTCGATGGTGCCCACGAAAAGCAGGAATTCGTCTGGCAGCGCATATTTGAGCCGCACCGCTTCGACGCGTTCGGCCGGCAACGGCCGGAAACGGGCGTCAGCGGCTTCGTAAATAACGCTGATTTTGTTGCCGGGCACATTGTAAAAGGTCATCAAGTCCTTTTTCGTCGCTTGCGAGACGGCAATCAGGTGGCTGGCATGGCGCACGAACAGAGGCATGGCTCTGTGCAGATAGTGGTAATTCAAAGATTTATGCAGCCGGGGAAAGCGCTCGAAAATCAGGTCGTGGACAGTTAACACGGTGGGTACGCTGCCCAACGGCATGAGCAGGTGTTCCATAGCGTGGAGCAGGCGCACATCCGGCAGGCGACGGGCGTAGTTCAGTCGCAGAAGTTGACCGGCCCACACCATGAGCCGCCACGATTTGTAGCTGTGGCGCACGGTGACCTGCGGCCAACTTTCCAGGCCGGGCAGCGGCTCGATGCCGGATTCCTGGTTGTAGAAAAGCGAGAACATTTCCGCAGCGCCGGGGCGGGCCAGGAGCGCCCGGGTAAGCCGATCCGCGTAACGCCCCAGACCGGCCCGGTGGTGCACCGCCGCGGAAATATCTAAATAGATGCGCCGTTCACTCACGCAGCCAACACCTCGCAAAACTGGGCAACAGTGTAGTCCACATCGCTTTCATCCACCCCGTAATGCGTTACTAAGCGCAGTCGGTCGCCGCCGATGGGGAAGAAGAGCACGCCGCGCCGGCCCATGGTTTCTACCAATTGCTCCGGCGTCATGTCGGGACGGTGCAGCGAGAAAATAATGATGTCCGTTTGCACGCTCGCCAGATCGAGATCGATGCCGGGAAGGGGCGCAATCCCCGCCGCCAGTCGGCGCGCGTTGGCGTGGTCTTCTGCCAAACGATCCACCATCTGTTCCAGCGCCACGATCCCCGCTGCGGCGATGACCCCGGCCTGGCGCATGCCGCCGCCCACCACTTTCCGCGCCCGTCTGACTTCCTGAATGAACTCGTCGGAACCGCACACAACAGCGCCCACCGGCGCCGATAACCCTTTGCTCAGACAAAACGTGACCGAGTCAGCGTCCCGCACCAGCTCGGCCGCGGGTACGCCCAGCGCGACCGCGGCGTTGAACAGGCGAGCGCCGTCCACGTGCAGCCGCAGGCCGTGCCGCTTGGCTAAAGCGCCCACCGCAGCCATGTAGCCCGGCGGCAACACAACGCCCCCTTTGCGATTATGCGTGTTCTCCACCGCGATCAAACGGGTGCGGGGAAAATGGATGTTATCTGGCCGGATCGCGGCCTCGATATCCGCCAGATCCAGGGTTCCATCCGGCTGGTTGGGCAGCACGCGCGGGTGGATGCTTCCTAAAGCGGCAATACCGCCTTGCTCGTAGATGTAGGTATGTGCCGCATCGCCCAAAATAACTTCATCGCCCCGGCCACAATGGGCCAGCAGGCTAACCAGGTTACCCATCGTGCCCGAAACGACGAACAACCCGGCTTCTTTGCCCAGCCGCTCGGCGGACATCTCCTCCAGGCGGCGAACGGTGGGGTCTTCCCCCATGACATCATCGCCGACGACCGCGTTGGCCATAGCCTCGCGCATGGCCGGCGTCGGCTGCGTCACTGTATCCGATCTCAGATCAACTGTGCGCATTTTTCTCTCCTGAAAATAATTTAACGCAGAGACGCCAAGGCGCAGAACATGAAAAATTGCTCATATCATTGCGAGCGGGGCGAAGCAGGGACAGCTAAGTAATGTGTTACGATATACTTCATGTATCATTTTCAGCTACTATGGTATGCCTGCTTTGCGTTGATAACGAGTTCTTGGTTTGTCTCAGTGACATATTAGGTCAGGTGGCCGATCTTGTCAATTCGGGTGATTTTGTGTGAGGACGATGCTCAATGCACTTCCTAACCATGACTTTGTGCGTTTCGTGGACGGCGATTGGGTAGAAATCCAGTGCGCTATGGGTTCTTTCGTAATATAATTCTGCTATGTGCACGAATCATTTTTTGGAAAGGACGCATTTTCGTAAGCGGATCCTCTGCTTGCTGCGGGTCTTCGGAAAAAATCAATAGGGGTTTCTTTGCTAAGAGCAAATTGAAGCTTCTTTGAAAGGTGCTCCTAAAGCCTTGATAATCGTGAAATACGGGCATGTAGCCTAAGGATCGTAGTAATGGTACCGTGATAAGGCAGATTAGCTTGGCCAGTGCGTTGCTCCATGGAGGGTGGATTTCGAGTTCTTTTTCGATAAAATCTGCTCGCAGTAACCTGCTATATTAGCTACATTTAGAATTACTGACTACTATTCTAATGGACAATTCAAGTTTGGAATAGCTGGTGGCGCGTTTGACAAAATAGTAATAGAGATAGTAAGATAATTTTTTAGTGAGGTTGTGCGATGTTGCACAAAGGTTGAAGGAGACACGTATATTTCTTTTGTCCATGTGCAATTGCAAGCACAACATCCTTCCTGGGTAGCTACTTAGCCTATCGGTAGAACTATCGGATTTAGCACCGCTGAAAAACTGAATCTACGAATATGTATAAATGACATGCATAAGCGTGACGAAATAATCTATTTAATTCCATGTGGTGCCGGTTTTTAGCTAATTTCAGGCCCGGTATGCTCCACCTGAACAGTTCTGTTATTACAACGTTAACCTGGCCATAATCTTGCCTTAACCTGATTGTATGATACTAATCAAAGGCCATGGATGACGCACAGGCGTTTAGGCGATACAAAATATTCAATTCGGTTGATCATTTGCGTATGGTTATCGTTAATACACATCGGAAGCACGGAAGGGAGGTGATGTATATTGCGCAGGAGAAGTAGACGTCGGTGAGAAGTGTTGTAAAAAGAATTTTACAAGGTGGTTATTTATGTTTTCAATGAGGAGAAAGAAATGAAATCAACGCGTAAACTCTTTATTTTGGCTGTCGTAATGGTTATTGCTTTGATGGTCGTAGCAGCTTGTGCCAGCAAGACAACAACAAAGACGAATCCGGCACAGCAAAAAGTTGTGACTAAGATTGTGGAAGTTACTCGCATTGTCGAAGCAGCACCAAAAGAGAACGTTCCCAAAGGCGCGACCGTCGTCAATTTCTGGCATGCTTTTGGTGGTGGCCGCAAGCTGCTCATCCAGCGCATGGTGGATGATTATAATTACACCCACGCCGGCACCTACGTCCATGTGGAAAATAAAGGCTCTTACCGGGACACTTTGAATGCCGCCATCCTGGCAGCACAGCAAGGTAACCCGCCGCATTTGGTGCAGATATTCGAGGTTGGCTCCCAGTTAGCTTTGGATTCCGGCATTTTCGTGCCGTTCTCTGATGTCGCCAAACCGTCAGAATATCACCCTGATGATCTGATCGGCGGCGTGGCCAACTACTACAAGTTCAACGGCAAATTCTATTCCATGCCCTGGAACTCCTCGAACCCGATTCTGTACTACAATAAGGATATCTTCCGCAAAGCGGGTCTGGATCCGGAAAAGCCGCCGCAAACGTTCGAGGATATGCTCAATGTTTGTGACAAGATCGTATCTAGCGGTGCTGCTAAAAACTGTATCTCCTGGCCGCTGCACGGCTGGTTCTTCGAGCAGTGGATGGCTAATATGGGTGCCGAACTGGCTAACAATGGTAATGGCCGCGACGCCCGGGCCACCGAGGTCAATTTGACCAGTGATGCTGCTAAGACCATCGTCAAATGGTGGAAGGAAATGTACGACAAAGGTTACTATGCCTATAGCGGTAAGCTGGAAGATTGGGATGGCTCTGACGCCATTTTCGTTTCTGGCCAGGCAGCTATGGAAATTACCTCCACCAGCGATGTGACCAACCGGCAGCGAGACGCCAAAGAAAATGGTTTCGAGTTAGGCACGTCTTATCTGCCTTATCCGGCCAGCAGCGTACGACAGGGCGTTGTCGTCGGTGGCGCCAGCATTTGGCTCACCAAAGGCCATCCGCAGAAAGAAATGGATGCTGCCAAAAACTTCGTGATCTGGTTCACCAACATCGAGAACGCAATACGTTGGCACAAAGCGACCGGTTACTTCCCCATTCGCAAGAACTCTGTGACTGTGTTGAAAGAGGAAGACTGGTTCACTCGTAATCCGGCCTACAAAGCAGCGTTTGATCAGTTGTTGGAAACGAAGCCGACAAAAGCTACGCAGGGCGCGGTTATTGGTGCTTTCCCGCAGGTACGCACCATCGTCGAGCAAGCGATTGAGAAAGTACTCGCCGGCAAAGCCAGCGTGGATGATGCTTTGGCTGCTGCGAAGCAGCAAGCAGACAAAGCTATCTCTGATTATAACAAGTCCGTGAAATAAAGCTATGTCAGTTAGCCCTTGGAACAGGGCTGACCCTATGTGAGCTAAATGGATCATGCGTCTCGTCCGAGCCAGACAGCGGGGCGCATGATTCCTCGGCTTATTGACCATGGAATCGAGGTGACTATGTACCCGGCGAAATTCAAAGGCAAATGGCTTCCTCTGGCTTTTTTATCTCCGACGTTACTCATTCTGGTCGTTTTCCTTTACTATCCAGTGATACAAACTTTCGTTTTGTCAACTTATCGGGTGGCTTTCTTAGGGCTGCGCAAACACTTCATCGGTCTGGGTAATTTCATCGAGCTCGCCCAGGACCCCGCCTATTACCATACTGTCCTCGTGACTGTTATCATTACCACGGCCATTGTCGTCGTTGGTATGGGAATTTCCTTAGCCATTGCTTTGTTGGCTAACCAGCCGATTAAAGGCGCACCGATTTACCACATTTTGTTGATCTGGCCCTATGCTTTATCCCCAGCCGTAGCCGGCGTCATTTTTCTCTTCTTATTCTCGCCGCATTTCGGCACGGTCAACTATCTCATGTCCAGCTTAACCGGTAAAGAACTCAACTGGTTAGGGGACCCCACACTGGCTATTTTACTGATTATCATGGCCAGTATCTGGAAGAATCTCGGTTACAATGTCGTTTTTTATATCGCCGGCCTGCAAAATATCAACACGGAAATCCTGGAGGCGGCGTCCATAGATGGCGCCGGGCCGTGGAGGAAATTCTGGTCCGTGACTTTCGCCCTTATTTCTCCGATGACTTTCTTCCTGCTCATTACGAATATTACTTACTCATTTTTCGATATTTTTGGCATGGTTGACATCGTGACAAAAGGCGGTCCACTGGATGCTACTAATGTCATGATTTATAATTTGTATCGTGATGGCTTCGAATATTACAGATCCGGCATGGCTGCAGCGCAATCCATCATTCTGTTTGTTGCTGTCGTGGGCTTGACATTGGTTCAATTTCGCACCAGCGGCCGCCATGTGCATTATGGAGGATAGAAGATGAGCAAGAAAACACGCAAAGAGCTCTTGACACACTTGGCCCTGATCATTGTGAGCTTCATTGTTTTAGCGCCGGTTCTGTTTGCTCTGGCAAAATCCACGCAGACGCGCGCCCAGGTTTACCACTACCCGCCTATCTTAGGGCCGGGGACAGCTTTGGTGGATAACTATCGGGCAGCCTGGTACAACTTCAGCCTGGGCCTTTACATGAGAAACACGCTCATTGTGGCTGGCGTCGTGATGTTCTTCAAAACGCTCCTTTCCATGTTAGCCGGGCTAGGATTGGTCTATTTCGATTTTCCGTTCAAGAACGCTATATTTTACTTTATCCTGTTCACATTGATGATGCCTACTGAAATTATGATTGTGGCGTTGTTCAAATTAGTTTCCAATATCGGGTGGGGAAACAGTTATTTGGCTCTAACTGTACCCTTCTTAGCCAGTGCTACCGGCGTGTTCTTGTTCCGACAACATTTTGCCAGCATTTCGCCCCATCTTGTGGATGCGGCCCGCGTCGACGGCGCCGGGCCGGTGCGCTTTCTGTTCAGCGTCCTAATTCCCATGTCTTGGAACACGGTCGGCGCTTTGGCGTTGATTCAGTTTATTTACATGTGGAACCAGTACCTCTGGCCGTTGATTATTATCCGCGAGAACACTCACCAGTTGATCCAGGTTGGATTGCGTTCCATGACAAGCCAGCAGGATGTGACGAATTGGGGCATCATGATGGCCGGCGCTATCATCGCCATGATTCCCCCATTGGTCATATTCATCCTTCTGCGGCAACAATTCACCAGCGGTTTTGCGTTGAGCCAGGAGAAATAACATGCGTAAAGTGCTCAATATTGCCCATCGCGGCGCGCGCAGTTTGGCGCCGGAGAATACCATCGCCGCGGCGCGCAAAGCTTTGGCTGTCGGCGCCGACAAATGGGAGACAGACGCGGCGGTGACCAGCGACGAGCAACTCATTATTTTCCATGATGACTCTTTAGCCCGCACGACAGACGCCCAAAGACGTTTTCCGAAACGCGAGCCCTGGACTTTTACCCGGTTCACTTTGGCGGAAATACGTTCCTTAGATGCTGGTTCCTGGTTTGGCGAAAACGATCCTTTTGGCGAAATTGCTGCCGGGCATGTCATGGCCTCGGAACAAGTTGCTTATCGCGGCGAGAGAGTGCCTCTCTTGCGCGAAGCATTGCTATTCACCAAGGAAAACAACTGGCAGATGAACCTGGAATTGAAGCGTCTACCGCCGCCGATGGAGGATTTCCCCATCGTCGAGCGGGTTTTGGCACTGATGCACGAAGTGGGTATCGGCGGTGATCAGGTTGTCATTTCTTCTTTCGTGCACCGCTGGCTGCGCGAAGTCCAGGCCCGGGATTCGCAGATCCCGGTGCAGGCGTTGGTCGGCTACTGGCATGATCGCCCTATTGACTGGGGCAACCTGGAATTCGACACGTACAATGCCCGCTCGATATTGGTCAAACCGGAGAAAATCCGCGAGCTGGCGGCGAAAGGCGTCCGCGTCAATTTATTCACCGTCAACGACGAGCCTGAATATCTCAAATTCATTGCGGCCGGCGTGAACGGCCTTTTCACTGACTTCCCGCAGCGGCTGGCGGCGTTGTTAAAGGAGCTGGACAATGGATGAGGGCAAAATCAGTCGCGAGACTTTGGGGCAGATGATCCGCGAAGGTAGCATCGAGGCCCGGAATCTCAACGAGACGGTCACCGATTGGGAGCGGGAGCGGTTTTTCGAATGGGGGTAAAATGACCCTCCTGAAGAAAACCTTTTTTCCGCCGAGTCCGCTGAGGACATAGAGAAGCGTGAACGACTCAACGAGTGGGTCGGATAAGCAAAAAACTACGCTTCCAGCGATTTGCTGATTCGCTGATCCAGAAATTTCCCTGGCCTTCGTGTTCTCGGCGGAGAACTCGTTTTCAACGGAGCAATAGACAGAAAGGAGATCAGCACGCATCAGCGTTGATCAGCGTTCTATTATCTTTCTTGGGGGCTGGCCCCCAAACCCCCGTACCCGAAAAGAGGGGCATGCCACTGGGGGCGTTTCACCCCTCAGAGACCCCTTTCAGGGGGCTTCTTGCCAACGTAGCACGGGGATTTGACCCCCGTGCGGTCGGGCGGAGAATGCCGTCGATTAGAAGTTCAACTTCTTCAAGAAGTTGAACTTCTTAAAGGGGGCCTGATTTTTTATCTGCGTGCGCAGCCTGCGTTTATCTGCGTCCTATTTTATATGAGGAGACAATTGTATGTACCCAGATTTGAAACTTTCGATTTGTATTATCAACGGCTATCCCCAAAGCAGCCGGGACAATCTCGACAAAGCCGACGTGGCCCAGGCACACGATTTGTACATCGCTTTCCTGAAAAAGTACGTGCCCAGTGCCCAGATTGACTTGCTGTTCATCGCCGATCTCGGCAATAAGTTGCCCAGCGGCGCTAACTTGACTTCTTACGACGGCTACATCTGGACCGGTTCTGATCTGACGATCTACCACCACGATGACCCGCGCGTTACCCGGCAGATCGAATTCTCGCAGGCGCTCTACGCTGCCGGCGTGCCGCAATACGGCAGTTGTTGGGGGGTGCAAATGGCCGCTGTGGCCGCCGGCGGCGAGGTCAAACATAACCCTAAAGGGCGTGAGTGGGGCTTTGCACCGGTGATCCGGCAAACGGAGGCTGGCCGACACTCACTCCTACTCCAAGGCAAGCCAGACCCATTCAGCGGCTTCGTCATGCACTTAGACGAAGTCACCCGGGTGCCGGCGGACGGCCAATTGTTGGCCGTCGGGGAACACGCGCACGTGCAGGCTTTGGCCGTCACCCACGGCAAAGGCACGTTTTGGGCGACGCAGTATCACCCGGAGTACAACCTGTACGAAATGGCGCGGCTCATTGCCGCCCGGGCGCAGCCGCTGGTTAACGAGGGCTTTTTCCCGGATGTGGCAGCGGTCATGGGGCACGTGGCTGATATGAAAGCACTTTACAACGATCCGGGCAATGAGGCTCTGCGGGAGAAATTGGGCATCGACGACACGATTTTGGACGATGGTATTAGACAACAAGAATTGCGCAACTGGATTGACGAGCTGGTCATTCCGGCGCGAAAAAAGTAGCAGAAAGGAGATCGAACATGCGACTGGCTAACAAAGTCGTTTTCATTACCGGTTCGGGGGGCGGCATGGGGCGTAAAGCGGCACTGATGTTCGCTCAGGAAGGCGCCAAGATTATCGTTTTCGACATTCGTGCCGATGGCGTGGCGGAAACAGAACGGTTGGTGCGGGAAGCCGGCGGAACGTGTATCGCCATCACCGGTGATGTGACCAAAGAAGCAGACGTCGCCGGAGCAATCGCAGCCGGCGAAAAGGCCTTTGGTGTTGTTAACGCGATCTATAACAACGCCGGCATTATGCCGGACCCGGATGAGTCGGTGGTGACCCTGCAAGAAGATGTGTGGCAGCGCGTGATGGATGTAAACGTCAAAGGGGTCGCTCTGGGCTGCAAATATGGCATCCCGGCTTTGCAGCGCGCCGGCGGCGGTTCCATCATCAACATCGCGTCTTTCGTGGCTGCGTTGGGCTGCACTATTCCGCAGGATGCTTATACCGCCAGCAAAGGCGCCGTCCTCGCCTTGACGCATTCGTTGGCGGTGCAGTTCGGGCCGCAGGGGATTCGCAGCAACGCTATTTCGCCGGGGCCGATTTTGACGCCGCTGCTGGACCAGATTTTGGCCGACCCGGCTAAACGGGCGCTGCGGCTCAACCGCATCCCCATGGGACGTTTTGGCAAAGAAGAAGATATCGTTTATGCGGCGATGTATCTCGCTTCTGACGAATCGACTTGGGTGAACGGCGCTAATTTAGCGGTGGACGGTGGCATTACGGTGAATTATTTCTAGATCTATGTCCGCGCACTTAAGCGCATTAGGGGAAAAACGAGAGCCATCGCTTTTTGAGTGATGGCTCTTTTTATTTGGATAGCGCATACGGGATTCGAACCCGTGTCTTAGCCTTGAGAGGGCTACATCCTAGGCCTCTAGACGAATGCGCCACGACATAACGGCCATCATTCTATGCGGGAACATGTTTTCTGTCAAGTGGTGCGTTGCCCGGATATTATCATTTCAACACGTAGTAGGTGCCTTTTTTGTTGCCGATCTTTAAGACTAATCCTTTTTCTACCAGAGCAATCATATCCAGGCGTAGTGTTTCTGCCGTGACTTCGGGGCAAAGTTGGTGAAATTCTCGGCTGGTGATGCGTTGATTTTGCTGCATGTAATTTAAAGCCATAATTTGGCGTCGATTCAATCCTTCCTGGCCGTCCCAATTGTTTGCCACGATGGCAGCCCGCGCCGGCTCTCCCTTGGGTAAGGTCACGCTGAAGTTGTATGTTTTGGCCTGGAAGATAGGCTGGGGGTGCCCGCTGTTGATCATATCTTCGATCATTCGGTCGATGCCCAAACCCAATGCTTCGATATATCCCCACTGGAAAAGCACGTCCACCAAGCGGGGATTGCGACTAAAATGTTCGTCGACGATGTTATCTAAGGTGATGTAGCCGGGTAATCCGCCGGGGCTGCTGACTTCCAGCCGGTCAGCAAACATACGTACTTCGATGCGCCGCCCGCGTAGCCGGTAGTCGCGATGCGCTACGGCGTTGACCAGTGCCTCACGAATCGCAAATGGTGGATATTCCGGTACTTCTTCCCGGCGCAAATTGCGTACCACAGCCCGGGTGTGAATCTCTTTGAAGATGACTTGCCAGGCTTCTTCCAACAGGTGTGCCAACGGTCCGCGGATTTCCACGCGCTGTTCGTAGCCGGGCAACCCGTTAGGCCCCCGTAATGTCGTCCCTTGTGAGCGCACAAAGAGCAAACTGGCTTGTGGCAGAAAAAATTGCGGCTCGCGGCCGAAAAGTAGCAACCCGGCTATGGTCGTTTCACTGTCTGGCGTCAAAGCACCGAAAGCTTGCAACAAGTCTGCGTCCCCTCCGGGCCAACGACGCTGGTGTCGAGCCTCCCATTTCTGGCGAAATTCGGCTATAACCGTTTGGTCAAGATCGTCCCACGTGGCGCCGGGAACGATCTCTGACTCGAAATCGCCGCTACTTTTGGTGGCAGCCAAATGGCGGATGGCATCTCCACCCAGCGGCTTGTTCTCCGGGCCGGAACGGACCAACACCTGACCATTCTCCAGACTATGTAAAGCGTTGCTGCGGGGTACTTCGACACCATAAATCGGGGCGGTATCACTTTCCCACACCTGCCAGTTCGTCTGGACGACTGGCTGGCAGCGGCGTAACGCTTCTTCCAGCGTGTACTCGATTTCCTCCGGCTGAAAAGTTGTTTCCAGTTGACCCTGTGGGTCCATGCCAAAAATCAGTGTGCCGCCGTCGCTATTGGCAAAAGCGACCAGCGTCTCGGCCAGTTGCTGCGCATCAAGTTGCACCATGAACTCTGTTTGTTGGCCGGAGCCTTTGCGGAACAATTTGGCTAACATTTTTCTTCCTCAAGTATATATTGGGAACGACTACTTGGCTGGCTCTGGCTCTGGCAGAGGCAGCAACGACATGGCCGCCACGGCATCGCCTTCTCGCAAGGAAATGCAACGCACGCCGCGAGCAGCTCGGCTTTGCAGCGAAACAGTGCGTAGCCGCAGACGCATCTGAATGCCTTCTCGCGTCATCAAAGCGGCCTCTCCTTTTTCCGCCACGACGCGAGCTGTAACCACCGGCCCGGTCTCGTCCAGCCGGCGGTGGTCAATGAGCCAGACGCCGTGGGTGGCGCGCCCCTTTGCTGCAATTTGCTCCAGCGGAACGCGTTTGCCCCAGCCGTTGGCTGTGATGACGAACAGTGCGTCGCCATAGCCAGTGCTGGTTAGCGCCGCCAGCTCATCGCCGGGGTAAAGGGTAATGCCCCGCACACCGCGCCCGGCTCGGCCCATAGCCCGCACTTTCTTTTCCGAGAAGCGCAACACTTTTCCCTGCTGCGTGATTAAGATGATATCTTGCTGACCATCCGTTTCCAGCGCCCAAATCAAATCATCGCCGGGCAACAAAGCAATGGCAATCAGCCCGCTGGGACGCACATTGGCGAAATGCGAGAGGTTCATCCGCTTTATCCGGCCCCGGCGCGTGCCTAACACTAAATAGTGGTTAGCGGAGAATTTCGACAAGGGCAAGATGGCCGTGATCTGTTCGTCCGCCTGCAAATTGAGGAAGTTCACCAACGGCAAACCGCGTGCCGTGCGCCCACCTTCCGGTAAATTGAAAATTCGTTCTTGATAGACGCGGCCTTTGTTACTGAAAAAAAGCACATAATCCAGCGTCTGGGCGTAAATGGAGTGCAACACCATGTCATGTTCGCGAGTGTCGATGCCGCGCACCCCCCGGCCACCGCGCCCTTGGGTACGATATTGTTTGGTCGGTGTGCGTTTGACGTAATTCTTCTGTGTCAGTGTCACGATAACAGGCTCTTGATGAACCAGGTCCTCATCACTAAAGTCGCTGGGCCCCTCGGCGCGGATGACTGTGCGCCGGCTATCGGCGTATTTCGTCGATAACTCATCCATCTCTTGCCCGATAATCGCCAGGATTTTGTGTGGGGAAGCCAATAAGTCTTCTAAATAACGGATCTTGGCAACAGTATCCTGGTATTCATCTTCGATCTTCTGGCGTTCTAATGCCGCTAAACGGCGCAATTGCATCTCTAAAATAGCCTGGGCTTGTAGGGTGCTGAGCCCAAATCGTTCCATTAAGGCGGTGCGCGCAGTTTCTACCGATGCTGATTCGCGGATGGTACGAATGACTTCGTCTAAAAACTGCAAGGCGATGCGCAATCCCTCCAAAATGTGTGCCCGTGCTCTTGCTTTCTTGAGTTGGAACCGTGTGCGTCGTGTGATAACCTCTTGCCGGTGTTCCAAAA
The DNA here is from genome assembly GCA_015486845.1 of Anaerolineae bacterium. GTDB lineage: Bacteria > Chloroflexota > Anaerolineae > JAADDB01 > JAADDB01 > WFQU01. Next base: position 27,909 of record WFQU01000030.1, read on the forward strand.
AAAGCAACAATACTTTCTTCAACGAGAGTAAGCGCGGCTCGCCGTTCACTAACGCTAACAGGTTGACCCCAAATGAGGTCTGCAGCGGCGTGAATTTGTAAAGCTGGTTCAGCACTTTGCGGGCCGACGCGCCTTTTTTCACTTCTACAACGATGCGCAGCCCATCACGATCCGATTCGTCCCGCAGATCACTGATAGTGTCGATTCTGCCTTTACGCACCAACGCGGCAATGCGTTCGATCAATGAACTTTTGTTGACTTGATAGGGAATTTCATGGACGATGATGCGTTGCCGGCCCTGTTTGGTTAGTTCGATTTCCGCTTTCGCCCGTACAGTTAAAAGTCCCCGCCCGGTAACGTAAGCTTGCCGGATACTATCGCGGCCCAGCAGTTCACCGCCGGTGGGGAAATCAGGGCCTTTGACGAATTGCATCAACGTTTCTGAAGGAATACGCTTCCGTTCGTCGTAATGGTCGATGATATAACAAATCGCCGCCCCCAGTTCGCCCAGGTTGTGCGGGGGGATATTAGTAGCCATACCCACAGCGATGCCGGCAGCACCGTTGAGAAGTAAATTGGGCAAACGGGAAGGAAGAATTGCCGGCTCAGCCAGGCTACCGTCGAAATTAGGCTGCCAATTAACGGTTTCCTGGTCGATATCCGTAAGCAATTCCTCGGCGATGTCGGTCAGCCGGGCTTCGGTATAGCGCATCGCCGCTGGGCTATCGCCGTCGATGGAACCGAAGTTGCCCTGGCCATCGACCAGCGGATAGCGCAAAGAGAAATCCTGCGCCATGCGCGCCATGGCCTCGTAAACAGCACTATCGCCGTGGGGATGGTATTTTCCTAACACTTCCCCGACGATACGGGCGCTTTTGCGATACGCGGAATTGTGGCGCAAGCCCATATCGTGCATGGCGTAAAGAATACGCCGCTGCACCGGCTTGAGTCCGTCCCGTACGTCCGGCAAAGCACGGGAAACGATGACGCTCATGGCATAATCCAGGTAAGCGTTCCTCATTTCGGACTCGATATCCACCGAGGAAACCCGCCCTGCTATGGCGGTGATATCCGTCGATTCATTTTCTGGCATTCTATTGCTGATCCTCTCTACGCACTGCGGCCCATGGCCGTGTACTATGGGGCAAATTGAGTACAAGGATTATACTATAGAACCACTATTCCTGTCGAAAGTTGCTCCCCCTGAGACATGCTGTTAGACGCCAATACGGCTACCAGCGACAGGGCTTTCCGCCGAGCCAGTAGATAAGCTTGAACGTTTCCGGGAGTTCCGGTATACTTCGGACTGTAACAAAATGATCGACTTATAGGAGCAATGATCTATTTGAGAGCAGCGTGCATCAACGTGCTATATTTCAGAGAAGCAATTTGGACGCAGCGCCGCAGGGACACGGAGAGAAATTATCTGCAACGGATATTATAACACCAGTCCCCTTTCAGGGGGCTTTTGATTAGAAGTTCAACTTCTTCAAGAAATTGAACTTCTGAAAGGGAGCCTGATTTTTTAGACGCTCTGCGCCTTGGCGCCGCTACGTCAACTGATTTGGAGGGGAGACCTCTCCTCTAAGCTGCGCTACGCTTAGCTTTTTCCCCTCCCCGCATCGGGGAGGGGCGGCTTGTCGCCTTTTTGGGCGGTAAGCCAAGGGAGAGGTTCTATTTTCAGAGGAGCAATGATCTATTTGAGAGCAGCGTGCATCAACGTGCTATATTTCAGAGAAGCAATTTGGACGCAGCGCCGCAGGGACACGGAGAGAAATTATCTGCAACGGATATTATAACACCAGTCCCCTTTCA
>WFQU01000031.1 GCA_015486845.1 Anaerolineae bacterium
CCCCCTGAAAGGGGGCTTCTTGGCGACGTAGCACGGGGATTTGCCCCCCGTGCGCTCGGGCGGAGAACGCTGTCGATTAGAAGTTCAACTTCTGCGAGAAGTTGAACTTCTAAAAGGGACTGTGGTCGTGACGCCGTAATGAAACAAGTTTTTTGATCTGGTTTTTTATCTGCGTGCGCAGCCAGCGTTAATCTGCGTCCCATTTTTATTTTCAGAGGAGAAAACTTGCAGCCCTGAAAATGAATCGTGGGGCTATTGCGAGGGTGCGAATGGTCATGGTGTGCGTATCATGTATTACATGGCATAACGTGCAGAGACGCGTGAACGATCTTTCCGCAGCGGGATCTGTGAATAACAATTATTTTTCAGGTAGAACTGACCATGCAATGTGATCCGAATTTAGTTTTGGCCGGCTTCATGGGTACGGGCAAGAGCTACATTGGCCGGCAATTGGCAATGGCTTTAAAACGCCGTTTCGTGGATACAGATCGGGCCATCGAAGAAGGGGAAGGGCGAACTATTCCGGAGATATTTGCCGCATCCGGCGAGTCGCACTTCCGAGCATTGGAACATCAACTCTGCCAGGAACTATCCACGCCGGCCGGACTAATCATTGCCACCGGCGGCGGCATGCTCCTGCCGGCAGAAAACCAGGCGCTTATGGAGCGAGGCGGTGTAATTATTTGCCTGTGGCTGCCGGAGGATCAACTGCTACAACGTCTTGCTTCCAACAAAGACCGTCCGTTATTAAGCGGGTCTAACTGGCGTCAAATCGTTCGGAAGCTGTTTGCAGAACGAGAACCCGCTTATCGGCGTTTACCCTATCATGTAAATGTCAGCACCGAGGACACAGAAGCCGTCTTAGGACAGATTCTGACCATTTGGAGGAACGCGTTGCCGCTATGGCGAAAGCAATTTTGCCGTAATGCTGCACCCGGCATTTGAGGAGGAGACTGTGAACAAGATTTTTGTGTCGACGCCGGCCGGCGGTTACAACATCATCATCGGTCAGGGCACTTTGCATCAAGCCGGAGTGTTAGCCGCCGCCCAGGCGCCCGGGGGTAATGCCGTTTTGGTAAGCAACGATACCGTCGCACCGCTGTATGCCGAAACGGTATTAGCGGATTTGCGCCGGGCAGGGCTGCGGGTGGTGCTGTGCACCGTACCGGACGGTGAGATATACAAGAATTTAGCCACCATAAAAAAGCTATATGACTGTTTCTTGGATGCCGAACTGGATCGCCAAGGGGTGATCATGGCATTAGGTGGCGGCGTTGTGGGAGACATGGCTGGCTTTGCCGCGGCAACATTTCTGCGCGGCGTGCCATTCTTGCAATTGCCGACCTCACTCTTAGCCATGGTAGATGCCAGCGTGGGCGGTAAAACCGGGGTAGATTTGCCCCAAGGCAAGAACTTAGTGGGCGCGTTCAAATTCCCCGGCGCCGTGATTATTGATCCAGATGTGCTGGCCACCTTGCCGGAAGTGGAACGCCGTTCCGGCCTGGCGGAAGTGGTCAAGCACGGGTTATTGGCCGGCGGGGACCTATTGAGCGCTCTAAAAGCAGCAAGTTGGCCGAGTTGGGAGACCCTCATCGCCCAGGCGGTGCAGGTCAAGGTGGATATCGTCTCAGAAGATCCTTTCGAGCAAGGCAAGCGAGCGTGGCTAAACTTAGGACATACATTTGGACACGCCTTGGAGCAAGCGAGCGGCTACCGGCTGCGGCACGGTTTCGGAGTAGCGTTAGGATTATTGGCTGCAGCGCATCTTTCCCGGGCGCTGGGCTTGGCCAAGGAGCCATTCGTATCGCAAGTGGAAGCACTGTTGCAACATCAGCAGTTACCAATCAGTTGGCGAGATTTACCGGAATTGGGCGTGCCGCCCAACCCCAAAGCCGTCTATACGGCCATGGGCAGTGATAAGAAACGGCAAGGTCGACAATGGCGGTTCGTGCTGCTGGCCGGGCCGGGCGCGCCACGCATTGTGGCCAACCCACCCGCTGCGGCGGTACAGGCCGCACTCGTAGCTGTGTTGTGATGTTGTCAAGAAATGACAAGATGACCAGGCTAAAGTCAACGCGGCGCGTTAAAATGTTTGTGAATCAAGTAGCTGAAAGCCACATTGATACTGGCTAAGCCATCCTCCAACGGCAGGCCTTACAAACCTTGCAGCGACTTCATTCCTATCCAGATGACATAGCCTGACCCGATGCCTCACCCGGCCAGATGACGATCCTGCTGCCTTTTTCTCCCCCAAGAAAGAAAATAAAACAGATTGTCATGGGCGCTGTCCAACCAGAGCAGCTTACAGCCGTGATCTCATTACATTGGCAGCAGCCATTCTGTGCTATAAGCCTACATTCATTCCCGAACAGTTCGGCTATGGTTCCAAGTCATCAACAGTCATCTCCGCCATTTCTTCTTCGTCCTCTAACCAAACTGTAAAGGTCTCTTTTAACGGCTTGATATACTTCACTTTACCTTTGCCTCGTTTAGTGACGACACGGCTGCCGGCGCGAGGTAAATTTTTGCTTAGCGTTTTATAAGTATCCACCTCATAAGCCAGGCAGCACATCAACTTTCCGCAGACGCCGGTAATCTCCGATGGGTCTAATGGCAAATTCTGCAATTTAGCTGTCCTGATAGAGACATGTTGGAAATCACGTTTCCAGTGACTACAACAAAGCTCTCGTCCACAACGGCCAATGCCGCCGATCATTTTCGTCTCATCCCGCTCCCCAATTTGTCGCATCTCGATACGAGTATGAAAGACATGCGCTAAATCCTTGACTAACGTGCGAAAATCGACCCGCTTGGCCGCTGTGAAGTAAATCGTGAGATAGCCTCCATCGAAGTTGTACGAAGCAGAAACAAGCTTCATGGGTAAGTTATGTTTTCTCACCCATACCTTTGTTTCTTGGATTATTTCTGCTTCTTTGTGAGCATATTGGTCTTTACTGGTTAAATCCCACGCATTGGCTATCCGCACCACCGGTTTTAATAAATCATGTGTTTCTTTGCTGGGTATCTCTTGCACTGGTTTGATAACGCGACCAACATTGAGTCCTTTGCTGGTTTCCACTACCACGTAATCGCCGATCTGCAAATCGGGAAACGAACTAGCTGAAAAGTCATATATCTTACTTACTGGGTCGAACTGAACCCCGACGATTTTCACCATTTTGTGAGTCTCCTTTGAAAATAAAATAGGATGCAGATAAACGCAGGCTGCGCACGCAGATAAAAAACAATGGTCCGGCGATTAGAAATCGCTGCTATAACTGCGAAACCTGCCTGCGCAGGTTGTAAGCTAATCGCCGTAGGGCGATTTTGCAGATGTTGCCGTGACTTTTAGTCGCTGGGCCGAATAGTTACCCCCGGCTAAGATAGAATCTCTCCTCTAAAAATAAGACCTCTCCCCTGGCTTACCGCCCAAAGGGGCAGCAAGCTTTCCCCTCCCCGATACGGGGAGGGGAAAAAGCTAAGCGCAGCGCAGCTTGCCTTTTAAGAAGTTCAACTTCTCGCAGAAGTTGAA
>WFQU01000032.1 GCA_015486845.1 Anaerolineae bacterium
ACTTCTAATCGACAGCGTTCTCTGCCCGAGCGCACGGGGGTCAAATCCCCGTGCTACGTCGCCAAGAAGCCCCCTGAAAGGGAGCTGGTGTTGAGCAGCCTCTTGGCAGCGGACGCAACCTTGACGTACCCCGCCACGGCACCGGAGTCGAGGCTTTAGCCGGTGTTGACGCTGCCAAGCCACCTAAAGGCTCGACTCCAGTCGCTTCGTTTTCATCTGCTGTGGTGTGCCGTAGGCTCATGATAACTCTCTTGAAAATAGAACGTTGATTAACGCTGATCTCAAATAAATTAGGCCAGCAATACGAAAATTCCTGTTATTAAACCCGGTTCATACTATTAGCTACGATCAAGTGCCTACCAACGCACGGCAACAACACTAAGTAAGCGCTCATTGCCAACAGAATGGCGGCGGACAGCAGCGTGGCAGTAGAAAGTGATAGCCCACAACGAACCAGATCCGACGCAGCCAAGAACCTTTTTCAGGGGAGCTGGGGTGTGAAACGCCCCCAGTGGTATGTCCCTCTTCTTAGTCAAGCAATCTTCTGCGGCAACGTTGGGGATTGCTTCGCTTCGCTTCGCTCGCAATGACAAGCTAAGTCATGTTAGACGCAATACGAAATACGTATTCCGTATCATTTTCATACGCTTTCCTATTAGGTCTCTCCAAACTTTGCACAGCAGCATTATTGTACACACTTATTATAGCTTATAGGACGGTTACGCATCAATACGGCGGGTAGTCTATTTTCTCTATGATTTCCGCACCTGTAGGGCTGCAATGTGTGCTTGTGCGCATGATAAGCCGGAGCAAAATTACCTCGCGCGACAAAATGACTGGATCGTCTGTCATGAATAATATTTGATACGTCTACAACCAGCTCAATGCATGGATTTCGATTGTAAGGGAATTGTAATGTCGAAAACGGCATGGAAGCGGGTCTTTTACGCAGTTTTGTGACACTACGAGTGGCGTGATAGCCCAATCAGGATTACAACAATTACGTTACGGGATAACCGGGCTTCTATTTACTTTCCTTAGAAGGCATAGTGCCCTCCATTCTCGCTCTGGCCACGCTTTAGCAAAGACTATACAAACTTATTGTAACTTCATTAATCCTCCTGCTTAGATGCTGTCAGTAAGCTGATATTTTTCTATAGTATTTTCTCAATAAGAGTAAAAGTGTCCTGTAAATCTTGCCAATAATCTATATTCTGTGTTAAACTGATAATGTGATTAGTGAATTGGGTGTATGTCAGCTTAAGTTGTTGCTATTACTTTTTTTATGTAATACTTTGTTGTTGGGGCTGATTTGAGGTGGAAACGTCTCCTTTGTTCATATATAGTGTCTATTACCTGTGTGCGGTGCTGGAGGGGTAAAAAGAGAATGATGGTTGATTCTGTTGAATAGAAGGATGCTGTGTGTGTCGTTTCCAATCCTATGAAGCTGCTTTCGTTACAGACTGTCCAGGTTTATGGATGAGCACGAAATATATTTTCAAGGTGGGTTTACATATTCCAGTGAGGAGAGAAGAATGTCTTCTAAAAAAGTGGAACTTTCAGAGAAAGAGATTGCTCAATTAGTAGGCGATCTTGCGAAGGAAAAAGATTTTTTTGCCGCGTGGCGTAAGGTTATGCCGTATATTTTGCGGGTGACTGGCGCGACCAGTTCGGCTATTTTACGCCCCGTGGAGACAGGACACAGGATGTATATCGAAGTGTCTTATAATCTTTCGCAGCATGCCATGGAAGTTTTATTTAACCATCCGATCCCAATCCAGGGTACTCTGGCCGGCACCAGTTATCTCAGCCGGCAAATCATCATTGAGCAGATGGATAGCGATCGTTATCAACAAGTGGCAGGGGAAAACAGGATTATCGAGCCTGTAGCCGCTGGGGGGGTTGCCATTGTCCCTCTAATCGGCGAGGGGTTGATTATGGGGGTTTTGAAGCTTTATTACGAAGAGATGCCTTTGGTCGATAAAGAGATCCTTGAACGGCTGAAACCGCTCTTCAAGGCGCTGGCGTTGGCTTTACAACGTAATGATAGCGAAGTTGCCGAGAATAATGTGCGTTTACTGCGGCAGATAAGTCAGAGCCGTTGGCCTACACCCGGGCAATCGCCCGAGCTTTCACGTGTTTTACATGATATTGCTGAGGTGACTCGTCAGGTATTAAACGCCAAGAGTAGCTCTATTTTCTTAGCAAATTGGCCCAAGCGTCAAGCTATTGGCTGGGCGGTGAGCGGATTAGATGAAGCAATAGTGGGAAAGCTAATGTTACCGCTGGACTACAGCATCGCGGGGCAAATCATTATCAGCGGGGAACCGATGGTTTTAGCGGAGAGGCCGGAACAAAACGACTTTTTCTTTTCCATCGAGGATCAGCGTTTCCAGAACATGTGCGGCGTGCCCTTGCGCGGCAAGCGACGTATTGTCGGGGCATTGATGGTAGACGATTTGCCAGAGCCGTGCAACTTGGAAGCCGTGAAAACATTAGAAGCATTGGCGCCCTTGGCTGTTATGGCCATCGAAAACACGCAATTTTTTACTTTGGCCCAGTATCGCTTGCACAATTTGGAAACAATTCAGGGCATACAAAAAATGCTTTTAGAGACCTTCTCTTTGCCCAAAGTGTTCGAAGTGATTGCTGCGGGGTTGTTTAAATTAACTGACGCCCAGAATGTTCAAGTGCATTTGTACGATGATAATAAAAATGAGATTGAATTGGCCCACCAAGCGTGGCGCAGCGGCACGCTCGGCGAGCCTTTGTCTATCGAGAGTGTAGCCTGGCAAGTCATTGAGGCGCGGGAACCAATCATCGTCCATAGCGATGCCGAAAGTCTTCTCTACGAAGATCGTGTGGGCAGATCGTGGCAAACCATTGCGATGGCTGTTTTCCCGTTGATCGCCGAAGATAATGTGATTGGGACCATAGGCATAACTTATCCGTATGCTTCACATCATTTCGATGAGGAAGAGCAGTATTTGTTGCGCTTCATGTCTCATTTTGCTTCCGGATCGATTTACCGTACGCAGATGCACCAACAATTTCAGAAAGTCGATCAGCTCAAAGATGAAGCGATCGCCAATATTTCGCATGAGTTGCGATCGCCGCTTTCTTTGATGAGCGGTTATTTAGATTTGATGGCAGAGGAAGTTCTAGGGCCTATTACTCCTGACCAGCAGGCAGCCTTACAGACTGTGCGCCAAAGTACTGATCAGTTGGCTGTGTTGCTCTCTGACATTATGTTGTATAGTCAATTGAAAGCTGGTCCCACGCTCAAAGTTGTTCCTATCTCTTTAGTGGATTTAGCGCAGCAATATGCCAATAGCTTCCGTGAGAAAGCCCAAGCGAAGGAAGTTCGTATCGTGGTTGAACCGCCGAAGACTGACGTGGTTGTGCCCGGCGATGTGCGTTGGTTGCGCCAGGCTTTTGAGTTCCTGTTCGATAACGCGCTGCGGTATAACCGGGAAGGCGGCACTATCACGGTACAATTCGAGAAAACAGCACGAGAAATGGTTGTTACCATTCAAGATGAGGGTGCCGGCATCCCCGAAGAAGCTATCACTCATATCTGGGACCGTTTTTATCGTGTTCGCCGCGGCGATGAGGATGACGCAGGTACCGGCTTGGGATTGGCCATCGTCAAGCAGATTGTAGCGTTACACCACGGTCGTGTGTGGGCGCAAAACGATGTCGGCTGGGGTAGCCGTTTTTCGTTTGCGCTACCGTTGCCGGGAATTACCGAGGCTGAATGTGAATCGGTTAGTGCCAAATCCGTTGGCGCTGAGGAAACCACTGAGTCGGCCTGAAAATCGCGATCAGGTTAACGATTAAGAGCGACATGTACATAGCATGTCGCTCTTTTTTCACCACCGTACATTAGTCGAGAAGATCTAATTTTGCCGGTAGGACAATGCTTGCCGGGCAGGGTTTTCAACGCAATTGTTCATTTAAATGCGCAATACTTTCTCTGATTTTAACTTCACTCTCAGGCGTGAGCATCCCTTTGCAAGCTACTGTTTCCACTAAGTTAAACTTGCTCTTCTCTAATTGCTCTTTTAGCTTCTTCCCTGCCGCCGCAGCCCAGCCGAAAACCGTTATTAATACAAACGGTTTCTCGTATTCTACTTTTTTACACATCTCGCTCAAGATGAATTCCATGTAAGGGAAGACATCCGATTCATAGGTTTCAGTGCCCATCACGATGGCCTCGCTGTCGGCAATATCGCTTAGTATATCGGCTAAAGAAGCGTGATGATCGTCCACGATACGGTGCATAACCGGCGTATAACCCAGCTTTTTTAGCTCGTCCGCGGCAACATTCACGGATCTTTCCACAAAGCGATACATGGAGGAATAAACGATTGTGACTTTGCCCGGCTGGGGCGTTCCCTTTCCCCAATCCAGATAGGCCTGGATGATGCGCTCTGGCGCCTGGCGCCAGAGGAGGCCGTGGGCCGGTAGAATCATCTTGGGATCGACGCCTAATTTCTGTAACTTTGCTACATTTTGGGCGATCTTCTCTTTGTAATGACCTATAACCGTTGTCGTATATTTCCTCGCAAAGGGCAGGTAATTGTCTACTTTGATCTCGTCATCAAATGTACCGCTGGGGATTGAGAATCCCCCGAAAATATCGCCGGTAATAATGATGCCCTCTGCGGGCAAATAAGTGATCATCGTCTCAGGCCAGTGCAGCCACGGTGTTTGGACAAACGTTAACGTTCTGCCACCGATGGTCAGCGTATCGCCATTTTTTACTGGGCGAAACGACGGCGCTAGACCGTATAATCCTTTGATCAACCGTTCGGAGAAAGGATGCCCTACAACTTGGGCCTGGTTCCTGGTGAGGGCTAATATTTCCGGCAAGCTGCCGCTGTGATCCGGCTCCATATGTTGCACGACGATGTGCTTGATATCTTCTAAAGAAACCAGGCTGGAAAGGGTCTCAACGAATTCCTCTACAAAGAGATGTTTCCAACCGTCAAATAGCACGGCGCCGGCCGGCGTCTTAAGCAAGTAGGCGTTATACGTTATTCCTTCCGGTATGGACCACATGGCTTCGAAGTACTTAGTGCTGTGATCTGCTACCTTTAAGAGGTAAAGACTATCTGCTATTTCCTGTACTGTCACATCGGTCATGATTATCTCCTTAATCCTAATTCGGTCTTATTGACACACATTTCGCACTTGCTCTAAATAAGAAGTATGCCAAATTGTGAGGGAACTTGTCAAGCAGGTGGATAGTGATTCTATTTGTGCCTTTGCGCCGCTGCGTCAACTTATTTCCAGCGGAGTTGGCATGGGCCTGCGGCGCACCACAGCGGATGAAAATCTCTTGACAAGATTGGGGATCGCAGGCTTGAGAGGTAATGCTACGGGGATAGGAATGGGATTAGTTGATGACGGCTGACAATCTGTTTTATCTTCTTTCTTGGGGGCCAGCCCTCAAACCCCTACTGGGGGCGTTTCACCCCCCAGACCCCCTGAAAAAGGTTCTTGGCTGCGTCGTGGCCGGTTCGTTGCGGGTTATCACTTTCTACTGCCCCGCTGCTGTCCGCCGCCATCCTGTCGGCAACCAGTTCTAACATATTGTTGGCGGCTCGAGTTCGGATCAGTTTGATGCTATTCACTAGTGTGAACCAGGCCCGAGAACAAAGGTTTTTCGTATTACCGGCGCGACTGGCTGGCCTAAGCAACGACCAATGACCTATTTAATTCGTTTTACCAACTTAGCCGGGGGAACGTTTTTCGGAAGGGTTGGAGGGGAACCGTACGGTTCCCCTGCCGGGAGCTCGAGGGCAGCGCCCTCGAAAGAGAAAAAGAAGGCGAGATTATCTTTGATCAGAAGTTCAACTTCTTGAAGAAGTTGAACTTCTAAAATAGCAAAATCGCCCTACGGCGATTAGCCTGCAACCTGCGCAGGCAGGTTTCGCAGTTGTGGCAGAGATTTCTAATCGCCGGGCGGAGCAGCCTGCGTTGATCAGCGTTCTATTTTTCGGAGGAGAGGGTGCCCTCGGCCACCCTCCAGAGAAGTTTATTTTCAGAGCGTCCTATTTTATTTTCAAGGGAGTTCTTTCAGCGCTTTAAATAATGGTTGCCAAAGTATACAATCTCTATTATAATCGGTTTATTAGTGGATTATCCCATTACGACCGATATTTCTAAAAACACATGATTAAATTTTGGAGCAGGGGGGGGACAATGTTCTCATCATCGCGGCGTTATTTGGCTCTTGTCATCACTATCTTGGTTGTGGCAATCACTTTATCGCTGTTCCATACCCAAACGACGGCCGCCAGTGCGGGTGGCTACTGGTACACAGTACAGCCAGGTGATTCCTGGTGGAAGCTATCACAAAATGCTGGCATTCCCATGGTCGCGCTGCAAGCGGCCAATCCGAAAATTTCGCATTATCGGGATTGGCTCATTATCGGCGAAGCGATCTGGATACCTAAAATGGACCATAATTATTATTACGTCGTTCGCCCAGGCGATAGCTGGCTTTCCGTCTCACTCCTTACCGGCGTTTCAGGCGCTAAACTGAGAGCTGCCAACCCGAAACAGGCCCGAGACGCCCATGGCTGGCTCTATGTTGGGGATCGGCTCACGGTTCCGGTGGCGGGTGGCATGCCCCAAGCGGGAGGAACGGCTTCTCCTACTGCACCTGCTGCTTCACCGACAGCGCCGGCCACAGCCACGATGACGCCGACTGCAATGTTACCGGTTACTGCCACAGCAACGATCACAGCTACGGTGACGATGACGCCGACCCTGGCGCCAACTGCTACAGTCACGCCGACGGCGGAGGCGGTGGGCGGTTGTCCTACCTCTTTTGCTGCTTACCCCGACGCCATCGAACGCTACGTCAATAATGGCCATACGCCGACAGCATTACGCAATTGGCTCAATACGTGTAATCCGCAAGAGAGATTGCCGCAAGTGGTCGTTGCCGATTTCAACGGGGATGGGAAAGCGGATTTAGGTGTCGTTTTTACTGATCCTACAAATCCTAATAGGAATGGCCTGGCGCTTTTAGCCCGACAAGAGACGCAATATAAACTGGTCGATGTGCCGGATAGCAGTGGCGTGATTCACATCTTAGCCGTTCGGGATATCAATGCCGACGGCCAAAAAGATGTGGCCTGGAGCGACACATTTTGCAGCCTGGCAAACTGTTATCTGAGCGTGCATGTCTTATCCTGGAACCAGGGTCAGTTTCAGGATTGGATCAATGGCAGTGCGACCATGCCTACGGCGACAGTGGCCTTGAAAGATTTAGATGGAGACGGCCGGGAAGAAATTTACCTCCACGGCGGACAAATCAATTCTGTTGCCGCCGGGCCGCAGCGCACCCGCACCGAAACCTGGGTTTCGGTTAATGGCGCACCGTACCAGCTTATGGCGCTAACCTATGACCCCTCTGCCTGTATGTATCATTGGGTACTGGACGCTAATCAGCTCTTGCTGAACGGGCCCAACGACCACGCGTTGGTGCCGGCGATACCATATTATCGCTATATCCTGAGCACGCCTTCATTGCAAGCGTGCTGGACACGTTCCCATGAATTGGATGAGCTGCGCAGTTTCTCCCGCTTCCGTTTGGCGTTAGCCGAAGCCTATAATCATGATTCTGCCGCGGTCAAACAGGTCGTTAACGAAGCCCAGCAAGCCCAGCCGGACGCGCTGTACACGCAAGTGTTGACAACTTGGTGGCAGCATTACGAGCCGACACATTCTATCACGGAAAGTTGCGCTGCTGTCAATCAGTTTGTCACCCAACACCCGGGGACATGGCAAATGCTGGCTAATTACGGTTACACGAATCCGACTTTTGGCCCGGGGGACGTCTGCCCTGTCCTTTCTACCGTTTACGGCAGCGTCCAAGCCACGTGCCCCACATCGTTTGCCGATCAGGCGGATAAATTGTTGCGGTTCATCAACGCACATCCCAGCGATATACAACAATTAGGACAATACGTGCGCACTTGCCGGTTGACGACGCCGACTTTAGGCGGTATCGGAGCGGCCGACTTGGCCGGCGACGGCAAGCAGGCGTTGATCGTAGCGCCGATAAACTATCCCGTGAGCAACGATGCCCAGGGGCCGGGGCACACGCAGGGGCGCATGCTCATCTTTACGCCAACGGCCAACAATTCCTATACTATCACTATGAACATTCCCTCTGAAGGCGCACCGTTGCTATTGGCCGCAGAAGACTTAAATCAAGACGGTCATATGGACGTAGCCTGGGCAGACCAGGTGTGTAGCAACGCTAATTGCGTCGCCCATTTGCATATTATCAGTTACAAAGATGGGCATTACGTAGAATGGTTGGCCCATCCGGCCCAGATGCCCAATGCCGAGATCACTTTCGAGGATCGCACCCCAGTGGGCAGCGGCCAAGAAATGGTCTTATACGGCGGCTATGCTCATTTTCAAGGTCAACTGCCGGTCCACTGGCGAGAAATCTGGGCTTCGACGCAAGGCGCTCCCTACCACTTAGCATCGATAGCCTATGATAATGTGGGGGGCTCGACTTGTCTCCGGTTCAAGTTACGGGAAGCTAATGTTGCCCTGGCAAATGGCCTGCAAATTGGCTGGAAGGATGCCGCCGCGCTGTACCAAGAAGCAATTCAAGATGATCATTTGCATCCCTGTGCATTGGATGGAACGCCCAGCGGTGTGGAAATGGCTACGCTACATGGTTTTGCTCGTTTCCGCCTGGCGCAAACTTATGCTTACAGCGGTAATGTTACAGCAGCCCAAAGCGCTGTGGATGCTTTAATAAGCGAGAATCCGCCTAACGTTTATGGCGGCTTGGCCCAGGCTTGGTGGAAGAAATACGCCCCCGGCCACGATATGGCGCTGGCTTGTCAGGCAGCCGCCGACTACGCTGCAGCACATCCGGATACCTACCAGATTTTCACGGCTTTTGCGAACTTAGTGCCGGTACTGACGCCACAGGATATTTGTCCGGTCTACCAGAAAATAGCCGTTACCGCCGTCGGGACGCCGGCAACAACTAGGCCGGTCACCGGCACGGGCACCATTACGACGACGACGCCGGTCACCGCAACTGAAGTCATCACGCCGTAGATCGGCTAACCAGATCATGGAGATATTACGGGCTGGTGTGGCAACGTTAGGCTTATCGCTAACGGAACAACAGGTGGAACAGTTTCAGCGTTATTACGAACTGCTAATTGACTGGAATCAGCGTTTTAATTTGACTCGCATCGTGGCACCTGAGGCTGTGCAAATACGACACTTTTTGGATAGCATCGCCGTCCTGCCTCTGCTGGCCGATTTATGGTCAGCGGCGCAAGAAACAAAGCCGGTCAGTAGGAAAATCGATGATCTCTTGCAAGCGTCATTACATGCCATGGATGTGGGCAGCGGTGCAGGCTTTCCGGGTATTCCCTTAGCGATCCTTTGGCCAAAACTGAAACTTACGCTCTTAGATGGCACCGCCAAGAAGATCCACTTTTTGCAGGAAGTTGTCGCCCAGCTATCGCTTCCCTATGTGCAGGTTGTGCAAGGTCGGGCTGAAGAAATAGGTCGGGTGAGCGCGCACCGCGGCCAGTACGATTTGGTCATGGCGCGGGCCTTGGCGCCGCTGCCGACATTGGTTGAATATCTATTGCCGCTTTGCCGGCAAGATGGACTCGTTCTGGCGTACAAAGGGCCGGCCGTGCGCCAAGAACTGGCTCCGGCGCTGTCTGCCATTGCTCTTTTAGGTGGGGAAGTCCTGCGATTAGTTCCCCTCACTGTTCCTGGTTTCGATGGAGAACGGTTCATCTTAGCGCTGAGGAAAATTAGCCGTACGCCGCCGCAATACCCGCGCGGGGGCGGCAAGCCGCGCAAACAGCCCTTATTATAGTTTTGGCCGGCTTTTCTCATTCTGCGGCACCATTTCAGAGATCAAGTCGAAGAAAAAAGTGTGGCTCAGTACGGCCAACGCAGCCGGCAAAATGAGAAGAATTAACACAACGAGCAAAGAACAGACAATGGTCAACGAGAGCGCGAAGAGGACAAGGGAAAGCGTTGCCAATGGGCGCGCCAAAGGCATGAGCATGGCGCTGCGAAAAACGAGCCACGGCGTCGGCCGGGTCAGGCCAACCAGGAACGGGAAGAGGTAGAGATTGCCGATGCTCCACCAAGCCAAAACGAGCAGCCAAACTAAGGCGATGACGTGCAGTGCCGGGGCCGGACTCTGCCGGTAAAAGATGATATTCACGCCGAGAATGACGAATGCGATGATGTCGATCAGCGCTATCACCCAGCTACGCCAGAAATAGTGCTTGCCGGCATCCCAGAAATCGCTGAACTGCACGCGACGGCCATGTACTCGTTCGTAAGCTAAATGGTTCAGCGCGGCAGTGACCGGCGCGGCCGGTAGCACTAAGAGCACGCCGGCCCACCAAGCCAGTGAGATGGCGACGAAAAGGAAAAGATCCTCGTATAGCAAGCGCATCGCTTTCCAAAAAGCGTGCAAACTGGTTTGCATCTGTTATGTGAATCTCCTCTGAAAATAGAACGCTGATTAACGCTGATACACGCTGATCTTAATTTTCATCCGCTGCGGTGTGCCGTAGGCTCATGATAACTCCCTCGAAAATAGAACGCTAATTAACGCTGATCTCGAAATACATTATGCCAACAATACGAAAATAGTTCCCTCAAAATCAGTTGACGCAGCGGCGCAAGGGCGCAGGGTGTCTAAAAAAATCAGGCCCTCTATTCGACGGCGTTCTCCGCCCGAGCGCACGGGGGCAAATCCCCGTGCTACGAAAATGATAAGCCCCTTAGAAAGGGGCTGGTGTTGAGCGACCTCTTGGCAGCGGATGCTATGCTACCTTGACGCACTCCGCCGCCGCGCCAGCATTGAGCCTTTAGCCGGTGGTAGCCCCACCAACCCGCCTAAAGGCTTGACGCCAGCCGCGTCGTTTTCATCTGCTATACTCCTCATCGTGCGCCTGCGGCTCAACAATCGCCAGGCACAGGGAAACCGGTGGTCAAAGCGTGCACTTGTTCTCGTAGATTGTCTAAAAAGGATGGTTCCTCGGTATGGCGTAACGCTTCGCCAATCCAGTGGCCGATGGTTGCCATTTCTGCCGGCCCCATCCCCCTGGTGGTGACCGCCGGCGTGCCCAAACGAATACCGGAAGAGACTAACGGCGGCTGTGGATCGTACGGAATCATGTTTTTATTAGTGTGAATGCCGACATAATCCAAGGTCTTCTCGGCCACTTTGCCGGTCACGCCGAGAGGTGTCAAATCTACCAACATGAGGTGGTTGTCCGTTCCGCCGGAGACTAAGCGCATGCCTTCCGCGGCAACCGCCGTAGCCAAAGCTTTGGCATTATCTAAAATGCGTTGCTGGTAGGCATTGAAGCCAGGCTGCATCGCCTCGTGGAACGAGACAGCTTTAGCGGCAATGACATGCTCTAACGGGCCGCCCTGGGTGCCGGGGAAGACCGCTCTATCGATCTTCTTGGCCAGTTCCGCTTTGCATAGGATCAGGCCGCCGCGCGGACCCCGCAATGTTTTGTGCGTCGTGCTGGTCACCACATCGCAGTAAGGTACCGGATCCGGGTGCAATTTAGCCGCGATGAGCCCGGCTACATGCGCCATATCCATGACCAAATAGGCACCTACTTCGTCGGCAATCTCTCGCAGCCGGGGATAATCGAACCAGCGCGGGTAAGCCGACGCACCAACGACGATCACTTTAGGTTTATGTTCCCGGGCCAAGTTGGCCATGCCATCGTAGTCTAATCGCTCCGTATCTTTGTGTACGCCGTAATGATAGAAATGATAAAGTTGGCCGGAAGCGTTCAGGCGAAAACCGTGCGTCAAGTGACCGCCCTGATCCAGCTTCATAGCCAAAGCGATGTCGCCGGGCGCCATCAATGCCAAATAAGTGGCCAGATTCGCCTGGGCCCCACTATGTGGCTGTACATTTGCGTGCTCGGCGCCGAATAGCTTTTTCGCTCGCTCGATGGCCAGCCGTTCGCTGACATCAACCCACTGGCAACCGCCATAATAGCGCCGGCCGGGATAACCTTCGGCGTATTTGTTCGTTAGAACTGATCCCATAGCGGCCAAAACGGCCGCACTGACGTAGTTTTCCGAGGCAATTAACTCAATCCCTTCCCATTGTCGCCGCCGCTCGCCTTCTATAGCGT
The DNA here is from genome assembly GCA_015486845.1 of Anaerolineae bacterium. Classification (GTDB taxonomy): domain Bacteria; phylum Chloroflexota; class Anaerolineae; order JAADDB01; family JAADDB01; genus WFQU01. The sequence goes on from WFQU01000032.1 coordinate 12,198, forward strand.
CGTAAAGCTCAGGATCTATTTGATGCAGCGCCCGGCGAGGATCGTCAGTTTCTTCCCACGGTACCCATTTTCCGACTTGTTTTTTCATGGTTTAAGCTCCTTTTTGTTGTCATGGACATATCTAAAAAAGGAAAGTGATTCTACGAATTGATGCACACAATCATACCACCGGCCGCAAATGTGTGTCAATCAATGGTTGAAGCATTCAGCTACTTTGGAGCAGCCGACATGGCTTTGCGACCTGACCTGTGTGTTGCACGTAGACAGGCGCTCCACCATTGAAAATGGCTCACGGCGCAATACAGAAAACACTGATCTAAATTTTCATGCGCTGTGATGTGTCGCAGACCTATGCCGACTTCTGCACTCCCGCGTCGAATCTTTGTCCGGTGCCCTGGCAGTTTACTGGTAATGTATTATCCCAAGTCGCCCCAAGCTTGCTGGACCAGAGTTAGCAAGGCGATGGCGGCTGTTTCGGAACGCAAAATACGTTGGCCCAGTGCAATGGCAAAGCAACCTTGTTCCTCGGCCCAAGCGCTCTCCGCCGGACTGAAATCCCCCTCCGGGCCGATGAAGAGGTGTAGATGCTGGACATGTGGGAAAGTCTCGGATAAGGATGCCCAGGACCAGCGCACCGGCGTGGCCAACGTAGCGAAGAGGCAGAGGTTTATTGCGTCCGCCGGCAACGGCCAAACCGCCTTGAATGTCACGGGCGCTATGATCTCCGGCAGCCGTACTCGGCCACACTGTTCCGTGGCTTCCTGGATGATGCGTTGCCAGCGGGATAGTTTGGTCTGCCAGGGGCGCTGTACCCGCACCACAGTGCGCTCCGTCACCAAAGGCACGAAACGGGTCACGCCCAACTCGGTGCCTTTTTGCCACACCAATTCGTGATGTTCCCGTTTTAGCAAAGCCTGGTAGAGCGTGATTTGCAATGGCGATTCGGTCGATGGCGTCGAAAGCGCGCCTAGGGTAGCACGTGCCGATTTTCCGTTCACTGCGGTCAAACGCGCCGTCCAGGCCCGGCCGCTGCCATCGAAAACGCACACAGTCTGGCCGCTATTGAGGTGCAACACGTGGGCGATCTGGCGGCTGATCTCCGGCGAAAAAATGATCTCATGCCCGTGTATTTGGCCCGGCGGCACATAAAAACGGTGCATCAGCGCGGCCTGGCCAATAGGCCGATCCAATCCTCTTCCCGCAACGATTGGACGACCTGCAAATGATCCTGTTCTAACGCCGCCGAAATTTCTTCGTAGCGCGGTTCAATGATACCGGACAGTAATAAACGCCCCTGAGCGCTGACATATTGGTGCAAACCGTGGTCGAACAGGTCGAGAATGATGTGCGGCAAGATATTGACCATGACTAAATCGAAAGGCGTTACCGGCCGGGGTAGCGAGCCATGTTGCACGATGATTCGCCCGGCGACCGCATTCTTGCGGGCGTTGTCGGCAGCAACGCTCACGGCCACTTCGTCGACGTCCGTCGCCAAGACGTTTGCCGCACCCAATTTCAGCGCCGCGATGCTGAGGATGCCGGAGCCGGTGCCCACATCCAAGACCGAGTCCCCCGGCCGGATTGCGTCTTCCAGCAGGCGCAACGCCAGCCGGGTGGTGGGATGCAAACCGGTGCCGAAGGCCATACCCGGGTCTAGTTCGATACAGATCTCGTGCGGGGCAACTTCGGTATCCGCCCGCAGCCAGGAAGGCACGATGAGCAGCCGGCGACCAATTCTCAGCGGCCGGTAAGATTCCTTCCATTTGTTAGCCCAATCTTCCTCGGCCACGATGCGCACTATTGGTTCCGGCACGGGCATAATGGCGCTCAAATGGCCTAAGCCCGTTTCGATGCGCTGCCGAGTGGTTTCACCCTCAGCACTCTGGGGCAGATAAGTGCTGACCGTCGCGTATAAATGATCCTCGTTACCCACCGGATCATAGCCGTGAATCTGCGTCACGGCGCCACCCCGGCCGGCTGCTTGCGGCGCATAGCGGTTGAAAAGCTCGTTGACCGCTTCGGCCAGTTCCAGCGAAACATCCACGCTGATTTCAATCCAGTTGTTGATTCGTTCCTGCAAAATAATCTCCGCCGGGTATAACTTATCTCTCTTTATGCAGTTCAAGCTTCTCGCAGAAGTTGGACTGCTAAACATTATTCTCCACATCCGGCCAACCGGTAACGGGACACGCTGCCAGCGGCATAATTGGTCTGCCAAAGTGTACTGTTAGCCGCATCTAACAGCAAATCGCCCCAGCGAGTGCCTTGCGGCGGCGTGGCAATCTGCGCCGTCAGCCGATTCGTCCTCGTATCAAACAGCAACAACCGATTGGCCAGACCGTCCAACACAAAAAGCCAGTGCCGGTCCGGCGAAAGCTGCAATGCCGACGGCCAAATATCTTGCGCCAAGCGTTGCTGTTGCCCGGTTTGCAGATTCAGCATCGTAACTGTTTGCTGGCGCACATTACCGATAAAAAGACGGTGCCCCGGCTCGTCTACGGCCAACGAGAATGTTCCACCCGGCGTAAAAGCCACCGGCGCCACGGCATTATCTTTCGTTCGATACGTTTCTACCTGGCCTGCCAACAAGGGCAAGTAAAGTGTTTGCGTGCCATTGATCAACCAGGTTGGTTTGCCGGCCAGCGCCCAATGTCCGGTTTGGCTGCCATCATGCGGGTCTAAGCGCTCTAACTGACCCCGCGCGTAATTGTTTGACCACAAAGCGCCATTTTGCCAGGAAATGCCCCACGGCATGCCGGACAGCGGCCAAGTCGCCATTTTAGCACCGTTGTTATCATACACAGAAATTTGCCCGCTCAAGCGCTGGCTCAGGTACACTTGGCCCTGGTGGGCTACGAGGTCTATTGCCGGAACCGCCAAAGGACGCTGCCATCGTTCTATCCCGCTTTGTCGATCCAAATTTACCAGCATTGGATGTGCTTCGCCTAAGGCGACATACAGGCTACGCGCACCTATCGCTAATTTTTGGGGCGTCGCACCTACGGGGAATGTGCCTGCTGTACGTAACGTACATGGTCGCGTTGTAACCGGCCCTACGGAAAAAAGGATGGCCGGCACGTAAGCGGTGTGTCCAGCCACGATGGACAATCCGTAATGCCAGCCCGGCTGCTCACCGAGACCGCTCACTTTGACGTAATAAAGCCCCCCTTCTGGGGCACGCCAACGAATTAGCGAAGCGGCATCCCCTGGCGCAGCGTTGTTATTCTTGACCAAGAGACGAAGAGATTGGTCGTACAACTGCAATATCGTGTCGCCGCCGGTTTCCAGATTTTTCACGCTGATACGGTAAAACATTCCGGCGTGGCCGATGAAGCTGAACCAGTCTACGTCATTAACGGCGTGAATGGTGTGCCGGGCCGAGAGTGCGCCAGGTTGTAGAAAAGTTGCTCGTTTAGGTGTGTTGTCCGGCTCGTAAATATCGGGCCAGAGGAAATCCATAGATACGAGCCGACTGATATTGTTGGCCGGCTGCGGATCATTGGATGCGTGCAAAAAAGCTTGGGCGGAGGCGTTATAAGGTAACGAAAGCCCGCTATCACGACTTTGCACTGTGAATGTCATGAAGCCGGTCGCCCCGGCGCGCAAGCTGGTCAAATGCCAACTGGACGCTTCCTGGTGCCAGAGTTGCGGGGCGGAAGCCACACTGAGGATAGTCAACGGTGTCGGTAAAGCCAAGGTCATGCGCAGATCATGTGCTAGGCCCGGGCCGTTGTTGCGATACCTCAGGACAAAGGTGCGGGGTTGGCGCGGCAGGATGGGCGTCGACGACCAATTTTGCCATTGGACAGCGAGATCGGCTATTTCCTGCACGGTCGTGATGGTTAAAGAATCTTGATTGTTGCTCAGGTTGATGTCCTTGCCGTTGCTGCTAACGGTGGCTTGGGCGTGGATTTCGCCCCCATTTGTGTTTCCCCATACGATCAACTGGCGCCGGCTCCCCGCCGGCAAATTGCCTAAATGCCAAACATCGGGCGCTGATTGGGTGTACGTCACCGGCGTGCTGCTTTGCCATTGGACGTCTTGCCAGCCGCCCGTCAGCGTCAGCGTCAGTGTTGCGCCGGCGGCTACCGCCGGACCGGTATTGCCGTAGGTCAATGTGTAAGTCACAACGGCGCCATTGCCGGTCGTTTGGCTATCGCCTTGCATAGTCACGGATAGATCATTGGTCTGGGCGTGAATTTGTAAAGCCGGATCGCCAAACAGGATGTAAGTATCGATCAAATCGTAAAATGGCGCGGCGCTGGGCGTTCGATAAAGGCGCAGTTTCCCCGCCAAGGTATCTACACCGATACCCTGCTTTCCATCTCGGAAGAGCGCATCGAAAAAGCCGCGGTCCAAATAGTCGTGTCCGTGCGCAATGCCCAACCCCGAGGCTGCCCAATCCGCTACCGCACCGCCGTTAGCCCGGCGAACCAATACTTCGGCCAGGGAATCGAAACCGGGCGCGTGAAAATAGCCGGTGTAGCAAGTCATTTCCATGAAGACTGGCAGCCGGCCGCCGTTGGACATGTGGGGCACATCATCCGTACTGAAAAGGATTTCCGCTGCCCACCAAGGAATGGCCCCGTGGCCAACAAAATTGACAATGAGGTCGCCCCGGTCGATGCCGTCACGCACGGCTTGGCGCGCCGCTAAGACATCTGTTTGTTCCCGTCCCAGGTACATTTTCTGTACTTGATAACTATCCGGCACCAGTGCGGCAGCCGCATCGGAAAGCTGGTAGAAATCGCCGGCGCCGTCCGGATTATCAGAAACGAAGAAAAGGCGGTTCTGCCAATCCCCTGGCGGTGGAGCCGTCTGATAAGCGATGATCTTGCTGACCATGGCATCAGCGTCCTGCGGCGTATCCGCTGGCAAACGGCCAATGAGCATGTCCGGCAACGGGTCATTCCCATCTACTGTCACATAACGGTTGTCCGTGGCCGTTTCGCCGATGAACGGGTCCACTAAACGCAACATGGGAGGAATAAAGTTCTTGCTGCCGCTATGCAGAACATCCCGGAAATCATAGGTGCCATCACCCAACAAAGTTACGTAAAGCGGTGGTGAGCCGGGCCAATGATGGTAGGCATCGGCTAAGAAATTGTGAATCGCGTCGGGGCTCAAATTGCCGCCGTTGTATTCATCGTAAATATCTTGTACTGAGACCACCACCACGGCCAAGCCGTTAGCACGCCAGAAGGATGCTAACCGGCGCGCCGCGTTCAGGAAATCGGGGTGCGTAATGAGGATGTAATCGGCGTGTTGGTTGTATTGCCGCCACTGGGACGCCGAATCTGCTTCCAGGCGCAATGGGGCCCGCAACGCCGCCTCGCTCCAAGCTAAATAGTGTGTGTTTGCCGCGGCTTGCAGGCTGACGGTGAGTCGATAGTGGTCGCCGGCAAGCGTGACGTTGCCATTCGCGACGTCGCGAATGTTGGCCGGATCTTCGATGCGCCAGAGGTGAATGGAGCTAGTGGAAAAACCGCTGAGTTGGAGCAGATGGCGAGCCTGATCCGGCCAAGTGAGCGGTAAGATGTTCTCGGCCGCAACGAATTGGCGGTGATAGCATAGCGTCAGCCAGTTGATGTAAGCGCTATCCTCGCCAGCCACGATGTTGCCCGGCGCGTGCAGGCGGATGCTATTCTCGCCCGTGTGCAGCAATTGGGCGGGGAACGTGGTCGTAAACGTGTACGGCGTGCGTCCGTCCCAGTAAGCGTCGCCCACCGGTGTGCCATTGATCTGGAAAGTGGCATGATGGTCCGGCGCGATGACCGCATAGCTGGAAGCGCCCTGCATCGCGACGGTTAAAGTCGCGTCGCCGGCCAGAACCGGAGCGGGCAGCGTGCCGGTAAACCAGCGCGTTGGGTGGTTGATCATGCGCCCCTGGCTATAATACGTCCAAAACCAGTGGTCGGCGCCTTCCTGCCACGGCATGTTGCTGCGATAAATGTGATCTTCTTCTAAGTGCAGGCAAGCGGCTGTGTCGGCAAGAGGCTGACCGCCTTGGACTGGGTTACCATTTTCGGAGGCAATGCGTTTCCCCGGCCGGTCATCCGCTGTCAACCAGTAGGTGTTTTCGTCGCCGTAACGGCTACGTCGCTTCTGTCCGTAAAACCAAAGTGTATCGCCGGGATCAAAATGGCCGTCGCCGCCATCGTTAATCTGTATGGCCAGTTCCTGGCCGGCATGCCACAAATGCCAGTGCGCCGGATCGCTGCCGCTGACAGGAAAGCCGGCGGCAACTAACGTTTGATAGGTTAGTTGGTAAATACCATCTGCGGCGACGATGATCTTGAAGCTTCCGGGCAGGTTGGCCGGCGTCAAGGAGGCTGCATTCGTAGCACGCGCAGAGGTAGCCGCAAAGAACGGTGTGACACCGTCGGGGTTGAGAACCTGTTGGCGCAGGAGCTGCGCTATTGGGTCGTTGCCATTGCTACCATCCATGGCATTGATCCGGGTAGCCGGCGCTCGAATGTTTACTACGATGTGTGGCGCGTAGCGCACTTTATCCGGCCCGACCAGTTGGTAGGGATAGATGATCAGCCGGGCTAACCGCTGGCCGCGCAGCGTGCCGATCTCCTGCCACGAGACGATTTGTTTTGGATACGGATAGCTAATCGGGGCCGGATCTGCCCAGCTTGTTTTGACGCTTGGGTATTGATGGTTGACTGGACTGGCTAAAGGGTCTAATAAACCATCGCGCTGCTCCGGAGCGACGGACGCGGCGGGCAGCCAATGGCCTGCTAATGTTTTCGTTATGGTCGCTTCACCTTGCCAACTAACATCCAATTGACCTGATGGCGGCAAGGCCAGCAAAAAAGTGTAAACAGGCAGGGCCGGGTAAGTGGGCTTGTTCAATAGATCGCTGCCGGCGGGCGGGAGCAGCCGGACGTAAGAAATGCCCGCGTGATCAATGCCTTCTGTATCCGGCCAAGGCGCATTTAATGTCACGCTACTGTTGCCGGCCACGTTTTGGATCTGCCAAGGCGTTTCCTGCGCCAAAGCATTAGGGATGCGTAATCCCAGGATAATAATCACTAATAAAAAGAAGCTCATGTCGATGATGTGGGGATATTGTTTGTTGGGCACTTGTTTTTACCTATCTTGTTTCTGTCGATAATAATTTATTAGGTAATGGACCGCTCCATAATAATGAAGCGGCGAGTGATTACTTTATCTGGCAAGGTTCATTGGTGCCACACAGTACAAAATACAGTACAAAGTAACCACTAACCAAGACGGGGAATATGCCGTTCACGTTACTCTGTGCATTGTTTTGCTTGGCCGATATGTTGCTAACCTGTGTTGTTTTCCCCAGTTGGGTTTTCTTTCTTGGGGGAGAAAAATGGAGAAAGGAAAGAGGATGGGGGAAATAGACCTTCTTACCATTCTGATTATTCATTTTCCACCTTCCATCCTCCCCTTGCCGGCGCGATCGGCTTGCCTAAGCAGCAACCAGTGACCTATTTAATTCGTTTTACCACCTTAGCCGGGGGAACGCTTTTCGGAAGAGTTGGCGGGGAACCGTACGGTTCCCCTGCCGGGAGCTTGAGGGCAGCGCCCTCGAAAAAGAAAAAGGAGGCGACATTATCTTTTGACCAGACATCGTCCATAGGCAAAGTCATGCTACGGGGATTAGCATGCAACCTGCGCAGGCAGGTTTTGCAGTTGTGGCAGCGATTTCTAATCGCCGGGCGAAGCAGACTGCGTTGATCAGCGTTCTATTTTTCGGAGAAGAGGGTAAACGAAGACAACGCCTTCGGCTACCCTCCAGGGAAGTTTATTTTCAGCGATCTCTCCTCTGAGCTGCGCTGCACTTAGCTTTTTCCCCTCCCCGATACGGGGAGGGAAAGGCTTGCCGTCCAAAGAGGCGGTAAGCCAGGGGAGAGGTCTTATTCTCAGCGGAGAACTATTATTAATCAGATGGCGTGCCCATCTGTATGGCAGGCATAACAGCCTATTTTTTGATTCTACCGCTCAGAATGTCCTTGAGGTCGTGCAACCATGCTTTAGTGCGACTTTTGATGCGACGCCAACGCACGATGAACAATCCGATCACGTAAAGTGTGACGAAGCCGGCCACGACCGGTGCATTGTAGAGAAGAAAAGCGGCGCCAGCCAAGTCGATAGGCCGCATGAAAATAACAGCGATGGCTTTGCGCTGCGTTACAGCAACAATGAGAATGACGATGAGGGTGTAAATTAAAGTCAATCGGGCAGGTAGGAACCCACTCATAGTGATGTAGGCCAGAATTGACCAATTAAACGTAACATCGACTATAAAATCATAGCGGTTTAACTTTGTTTTCAACGGCGCGGCGCCACGAGCAAATGGGCCATCCATGGCATCGGTGAACCAGCCCAGCACCACAATAACCACAGTTTCGGTCAAAGCGTGTGCGCCGAATTTCCAGCCCATAAAAATGACGACGAAAGAAAGCATGAAGCGCACCGCAGTTAAAATGTCGGCGATGAGAGCAAAGTGTTGTTTCCTTCTCATAACTGAATGCCTCCGTGCTTGCTGGCTTGAAAACTGCCTGGGCAGTTTCCGACTATAGTATAACAAAGGAGGCAAGCTTCACATAATCCCGCTCACTGCCGCCAGTTGTGACTACTCGATTTCAGCAGGCGTCTTACTGTTTGGGTAATGCTTTAGCCGGTCGCGACGCACAAATTAGCCGCGGCGTAGCGCTTTGCTTGTTTGTATGCCTTTAGTTATAATGCTCCCTGAGCATGCAGACATCCTGGCAGGCGGGTTATGACGACCCATTGCCGCAATTCCCTGTTTGGAGGTTCAACGCCTCGCAGAAATTGAACTTCTAAAGGAAGATTGTTTCTGGACGCTTACTGAGATCAAATGTCCTGCTTATGTCATAGGTAACAAGGAGTTATTACATGGATATCGAGAAATTAGGCGCGTTTTATATTGGTGAAGCAATCAACCAGAAAACAGGCGCGCTGAGCAACAGTCCGCTTTTGTACGATGCGCGCGACTTGACAACGCACGGTGTGGTCGTCGGCATGACCGGCAGCGGCAAAACTGGCCTCTGCATTGACATGATCGAGGAGGCTGCTCTGGATAGTGTGCCGGCCATCATCGTCGATCCCAAAGGGGATATCACTAATCTCTTACTCACTTTCCCTGAACTCCGGCCGGAGGATTTCAAGCCCTGGGTGAACGTGGACGATGCCCGCCGTAAGGGCCTAAACCTTGACGAATACGCCCAAAAAGTAGCCAAACTGTGGCGAGATGGTTTGGCAAAATGGGGCGAAGGGCCGGAACGCATTCGGACGCTAAAAGAAAGTGCCGAATTCCTCATTTTCACGCCGGGGAGTGATGCTGGCTTGCCGGTCAGCGTACTTTCCAGCCTTAAAGCACCGAAATTGGATTGGAAGAGTAACCAGGAAACGTTGCAAGAACAAATTGCCGGCACAGTGTCAGCGCTGTTAGGCTTAGCCGGCATCGACGCTGATCCGGTGCGCAGTCGAGAACATATCCTATTGTCGCTTATTTTTGAAGATGGCTGGAAAAAGGGGCAAGATTTAGATCTTGCTACAATCATTAAATCTGTCCAAAATCCTCCGGTGAGGCAAGTGGGTGTTTTCGATGTCGATACATTTTACCCGCCTAAGGATCGCTTCAATTTAGCAATGAGTTTGAATGGTATTGTCGCCTCGCCCGCTTTTCGTAGTTGGCTCACCGGCCAACCTTTGGACATTCCTGATTTGCTGCACAACGCCGACGGGAAACCGCGCATTTCTATTTTCTATATCGCCCATTTGAATGACGCGGAGAGGATGTTCTTTGTGACATTGTTGTTGGAGCAGCTTCTCACCTGGGTACGGACACTTTCTGGCACGACCAGCCTGCGGGCTATGCTCTATTTCGACGAAGTGTTTGGCTTTTTCCCGCCCACGGCCAATCCGCCCAGCAAGAAGCCGTTGTTGACACTTATGAAGCAAGCGCGCGCTTTTGGTTTGGGCGTCCTTTTAGCGACCCAAAACCCGGTGGATGTAGATTACAAAGGATTGACGAATGCCGGCACCTGGTTCATTGGCCGTTTACAGGCGCAAAGGGACAAAGATCGGCTCTTGGATGGTTTAGAGCAGGCCGCCGTAGAAGGTGGCCAAACACTCGATCGCGCGGACATCGATAAAATTGTTTCGAGCTTACAAGGTCGGCAGTTTTTCATGCACAATGTGCACGAAGAGAATCCTTTAGTGTTCAATACTCGCTGGGCCATGTCTTATCTGCGTGGCCCCTTGACACGGCAACAGATTAAAGTGTTGATGTCGCCGGTCAAAAAGCAGGCCGGTGCAACGTCTGTTAACGCCGCAGAGAAGACTGCTGTGGGGCTATCTGTGCCTACGCCCACGGAAGATGGACTATTATCTGCACCACCCAGCATCGTCCGCTCTATCCCACAAGCCTATCTGCCCGTAGACGTGTCGGAACAAGAAGCTAGAACTAACTTGGCGAAGAAAATTGATGTAGCATTGACTTACCAAAGCGCGGTCTTGCTCTACCAGCCTTACGTAGTTGCTAGCGCCATCGTCCATTACGTCAACACGCGCCGCGATGTGGATACCGAAGAAGAGATCACATTGCTATTGCCACCACCGGAAAGCCGGCTGGCCACGATTTGGGAAGGCGCCACGCCGGTGCAATTGGATTTTGATACCCTTTTGACCGATCCGGAAATGGAAAGTGTGCGGTTCATGCCGGTGCCCGAGGCGATTAACGAGGCCAGGGAATTCACGGCGCTCCAGAAATCTTTCGCGGAATACCTTTATCGTCATAAGCGCTACCAAATTTGGCATAATGAAGGGCTAAAAATGTACAGCCAGCAAGGAGAAAGCCGACAAGCTTTTTACGCGCGGGCAAAACAAGCTGCGCGAGAAGCTCGAGATGCTGCTGTCGACAAACTCTCCGAGCAGTACCAGTCTAAAATAGACCGAATTCAGGATCGTATGGAGCGAGAAAAACGAGATTTGGAAGCGAGTGAAGCTAAAGTCAAAGCTTTGAGCACAGAGCAATGGGCTTCCGTCGGCGAGACGGCGTTGGGTTTCCTCTTGGGTCGCCGTTCAACCCGCGTGGTCAGCGGCACGTTGCGCAAACGCCGTATGGTGCAAACGGCCAAGTCTTCAGCGGAAGAATCCAAAGCGGAGTTGGCTGATTTACAGACCCAACTGAAAGCACTACAAGTGGAGATGAAAGAGAAGGCTCAGGCTATTACGGATCAGTGGGTATCGATACTCAAAGATGTTAAGCCATACCAAATTGCTCCCCGGCGCCGAGATATTGTAGTCCAGAAATTCTCTTTAGCCTGGTATCCACATTGGCATCTGACTTTCGTGGACAGCAATAAGAAGATACTGCGTGAGAACTACCCGGCCTCACTGGTCGGTAACGCTACATAACAATAATGTGGCAATTTGAAGCGAGATACAAATGGCTAAAGGACGTTGCCGGCGCTGGTTTGTGGCGCTGATCATGTGGGTGCTCATACCATTGGTTGCTGCTGGCCTGTTTTTGTGCGGCTTCCAACACCAGTATGAGGGTCGTATCTATCCCGGCGTGATCGTTGGCGACCAGCCGGTTGGTGGCTTAACTGGGCAAGAAGTGCGTTCGCTTTTGCAGCGCACAGATGCCGGCCGGGTTATGCCGCCTTTGTTGCTGCAAGTTGGTCCTACTTTGTTGCCGCTCTCCATGGCCGAAATCGGTTATCAGGTGCAAGTAGACCGCTTGGCGCAACAAGCTATGATACAAGGGCGGCGGGGAAGTTTATGGCAACGGTTGAATGATTGGGCTAAACTGCTTTGGTACGGCAGAAAAGTACCCATCAAGGCGACTTACAACGACGGTGTCATTGCGTTAGTCATCGAGAAACTGGCGCAACGCTACGCGCGGCCGGTCGTAGAGCCGCTGTTGATTCGGACAGCGACACACGTGACAACGTATCCGGGGCAAGACGGTGTGGAAATTAACCGCGCAGCCAGTATGGCCGCTGTCGAAAAAGCGTTGCAGTCTAACAACCGTGGCCCGGTGCCGGTACAAGTGCAAGTCATCAAGCCGCAAATGCCCAATTTATCCGCGCTGAACCGTAAGACTTTGATAAACTTGAACCGTCCTTTTTCCATTCACATCCGCGGCGTCGGTGATTTTGTTTGGGATAACGCTTTGCTGGCGGCTGCTTCGCATATCGAAACGCGAGTTGGCCAAGACGGGCAGCCTATGGTACGCCAGCAGTGGGATAGCACATCACTCAAACAGCATTTGCAGAATTTGGCAGCAGCTATTGATCTGCCGGCCCGCGATGCACGATTGGATTATAATCCCCAGACCAAGAAGTTTATCGTCATGCGTCCTAGTCAAGAGGGGCGTAAATTAGAGGTCGATCGAGCTTTGCCTGTCCTCTTGGATGCGCTGCAACAAGGGAAAAGCGAAGTGACTTTGTCTGTCACGTCCCTCTCGCCGGCGGTGGATATGCATGCTTCCCCGGCCGATCTGGGCATTGTGACGTTAGTAGGTAAAGGAACGACCTATTTTGCTGGTTCCAGTGCGGCGCGAGTGCACAATTTAGTCAAAGTCGCCGAGTCGTTGCGGGGTAGTGTCATTCCGCCTAACGGCATTTTCTCGTTTACGAAATATGGCGAACCGGTGACCGCGGCCAATGGCTATGAGGATTCGTTGATTATTTGGGGCGATCGCACGGCAGTTGGCATTGGCGGCGGTGTTTGTCAGGTCTCGACGACTGTCTTCCGAGCTGCTTTCTTCTCAGGCATGCCCATTGTGGAACGGCATAACCACGGCTACATCGTTGGTTGGTATGGCAAGCCGGGGTACGATGCGACTATTTATCTCCCCAATGTCGATTTCAAGTTCAAAAATGCGACCGGTCACTATTTGCTCTTACGGCCAGTTGTGAATACGCAGCGCGGTATTCTGACTATTGAACTGTACGGCACGAATCCCGGCTGGACGGTACAGGTTGATAAAGCAGTAACATCCAATGTCCAGCCGCCGCTAAAATCGCGCTATCAAGAGGACAAAACGTTGCCTAAAGGTAGCATTCGGCAAGTGGAATGGCCACAAAAAGGGATGACTGTGCAGGTACGGCGCATTGTGCGACAAGGTGATAAGGTGTTACGTGATACTACTATCACCAGTGTTTACCAGCCATGGGGCGCGCTGTATTTGTATGGGCCCGGCACGGCGGTGCCGGGTGCAGGCAAGAAACCTTGATAGAGATCATGAATGTGGGGGAGTAAGAAGGAGGAGCGTGCTTGGCTAACGAGACAGCAGCACAACAAAAGGCAGCGACTATTTATAAGCGACTGATGGATTATTATGGCCAGCCTACCTGGCGAGCGCACTACGAGCCACTGGACGAGCTGGTGCTCACCATTCTATCGCAGAACACCACAGACGTGAACAGTGAAAAGGCGTTCCGGCGGCTTAAAGTGGCTTTCCCGTCCTGGCAGGCGGTCATGGAAGCGCCGTTGTCGCTGTTGATGGAAACGATTCGCATTGCCGGCTTGGCTTACCAAAAAGCGCCACGCATTCAAGCTGCTTTGCACCGAATTTACGACCGGGAAGGCGAGTTCGACCTTTCATTTTTAGCAGACATGTCTACTGAGGAAGCGGAAGCGTGGCTAACAGCGGTACACGGTATTGGCCAGAAAACGGCTTCTATTGTGTTGCTCTTCTGTTTCGATAAGCCGACGTTTCCTGTGGATACCCATGTCCTGCGGATCAGCAAGCGTTTGGGTATAGTGCCGGGCCATGCGAATACGCTCTCAACACGCAAAACATGGGAAGCGTTGATTCCTTCGGCGTGGTATTACCCGTTGCATTTGAATATCATTCGCCACGGCCGGGAAACCTGTCGGGCGCGCCAGCCGCTTTGTGAACAATGTCCCCTCCTGGATGTTTGTCCTTTTGGCCAAGCCCGTGTTGAAGAAATAGTACCTGACACGCGGTACGGGTAGAATGCAAACAGGGCTACGCCAATTTGCATTCTACCTGCGATCCATGTATGATAGCGTACGTTGTGACACGATGTTGTTGATGGGCTGTTCCTAAAAGCGCAGGCGGAAACAAACGTGCCTGGGCTTTTTGTTTTTTATGGCATGACAACAGTGGTGGGTGTCACGTAGCGATTTTTCAGTATTTGTGGAAGGAGTTTTTTGATGGCAGAACGTGAACATGGTCGAGTGAAATGGTTTAATGGTAGAAAAGGGTTTGGCTTTATCGTCGTCGACGGCAAGCCGGATGTATTTGTGCACTACTCTGCAATTGCCGGGGGTGGATTCCGAAGTTTGGAAGAAGGTGACGAAGTAGAATTCGATATCGTGCAAGGCGATAAGGGTTTGCAGGCCGCAGAGGTCGTCAAGCTCTAACTGACTTTCTCATTTTGAAATGTTAATGCAAGCCTTGCTGCTGAGCGGCAAGGCTTTTCCATTATTATGCCGGCAATACGAAGACCCCTGTTATTAGACTCGGTTCATACGATTGGCTACTCTGGAAATAAGACCTCTCCCCTGGCTTACCGCCTCTTTGGATGGTAAGCCTTTCCCTCCCCGATACGGGGAGGGGGAAAAGCTAGGTGCAGAGCGTCTAAAAAACCATGCCTCCTTTCAGAAGTTCAACTTCTTTAAGAAGTTGAACTTCTGATCGACGGCGTTCTCCGCCCGAGCGCACGGAGCTCAAAGCTCCGTGCTACGGCGCCAAGAAGCCCCCTGAAAGGGGGCTGGTGTTGAGTAGCCTCTGGGCAGCGGCGCTACCTTGACGTACTCCGCCGCCGCGCCGGCATTGAGGCTTTAGCCGGTGGTAGACCCACCAACCCACTTAAAGGCTTGACGCCAGTCGCACAATATTATAATAAGCCCCATTTGAGTATATTAGTCCGCAGTGCGTCGCGGACCAGAATTTTTCCGGGAAAGCGATGCACTATCGCAAAAGAAGAAACGCCAAGGTGCCTGCAGAGCTTTGTTGTCTCCCCGTACGCCTATTCTCGGCGATGTGCAAATGTCATGAGGCGTAGTGCCATCACCGGCGGCAATGAATAGGTTGCCGGAAGATGTCAGATCTTGGCCGTTAAGCCGACGGTCAATGGCCAGCGCTTGGCAAAGTTTCCCAGGACCATTGCTAATTTGATGATCTTCCACACTACCACGCAAATTCCGCATAGCCTCTATGCCTATTACTGGTTCAATGGCCCGGATCAAAATAGCGGCGGGATAGCCTTCTTCCTCTGTCACCACGTTCAAACAGTGATACATGCCATAAATGAGATAGACATAAGCATAACCGGGGGCGCCAAACATAACAGCATTGCGTGCTGTTTGACCGCGGGAAGCATGAGAGGCCGTATCATGAAGGCCAACATACGCTTCCACTTCGACGATGCGCCCAGCTAATATCTGTCCTGCTAAACGTCTAACTAAGAATTGTCCTAATAATGAGGGCGCCACTATTAATGTATCTCGTCGAAAGAATGCTTTTGGCAAAGGCAAAAATTCGATGGTACTTTTTTCCATCGATTCAATATCGCTCCATTGGTGACTATTTAGCGCTCTCAACAATAGGACATAGATAGTGCAGATAAATGCTGATACATGCTGATCTCCAATATATTACGCCGGTAATACGAAGACCGCAGCGGCTGAAAAATAGAACGCTGATCGTTTGCTCTGGCTCGCGATTGAAGTTAGACTCATGGAACCTGCATTGTCATGCGCGTGCTGCTGGCATAACGTTGCCCGGCAGCACGTGACAGACGCTAAAAGATGCCTAACTCGTCTTTGGCTTCGTCGCTTATCATGGCCGGTGTCCACATCGGCGTAAAGGCCAGGTTTACGTCGACGATATCCAGTTCAGGAAAAGCAATGTGGATATACTTCTTCACGTCGGCGATAATAAGCGGGCCGATGGGGCAGGCTGGACTGGTTAGTGTCATGGTGACGCGAACTGTTTTTTTCTCTGGTAACAATTCCAAACCGTAAATTAATCCTAAGTCAACGATATTCATGTTTAATTCAGGATCCAGCACATTCTCTTTCAAAGCGCGGAGGACACTCTCTTTAGTCAGTGACATAATCTTCTTTCCCTATTATTAGCGTGATATGCTTGCGCATAAAAATGCGGCCGATCAATTTAAACAGATGTTTGTTTTACAGGTCGTCATCCTCGTCGTCGACCGAGCTTTCCAATCCCCAAACGCCGGCTTTTAAAGCTTTCAGCGGCAAGAGTGCACATTTTATGCGTACTGGCCCAATTTCGATGCCCAACAAATCTAAGATTTCTTTTTTCCCCCATGTTCGCAACTCGTCCAGGCTTTTGCCCTGAATATCCTCCATCATCATGGAAGTGGATGCCTGGCTGATGGAACAGCCGTGACCGGTAAATGCGGAATCTTTGACGATGCCGTCTTCGATCTTCAACTCGATCGTTATTTCGTCACCACAGGTTGGATTGACGTCGTGGTAGACAATATCGGGATTTTCTAAATGGCCGTAATGCCGTGGATGTTCATAATAGTCGATGATATTAGCCCTGAAGAAATCATCCATTGTTGGTTGTCTCCCTTTTCCCCTCTCCATTAACGGCCAAAAAGCTTTTGGGCGCGTTGCAAGCTTTGTACTAAAAGGTCGATCTCGCTGGGCAAGTTGTAAAAGTAGAAACTTGCTCGTGTCGTCGCGTGAATATTTAGCCGGTCGTGTAACGGCTGGGCGCAATGGTATCCGGCGCGTACAGCGATACCGTCCTGGTCCAGAACCGCCGCGATGTCATGGGGATGTAATCCATCCATGACGAAAGAGACCAAGCCGCCACGGTCGGCCGGCGGGGGACCGATCATGCGCAAGCCTTCTATATCCTGCAAAGCGGTCATGGCTGCTGTGATCATTTCCTGTTCGTAGTGGTGGATCGCTTCCATGCCGCCGATGCTGTTTAGATAATCCACAGCAGCGCCAAAGCCAATGGCCTCGGCAATGGCCGGCGTTCCCGCCTCGAATTTGTGCGGGATCTCGTTCCAAGTGGCGTGGTCCATCCACACAGAGAGAATCATATCGCCGCCGGTGAGGAATGGCGACATTTTGTTCAGCAATGCCGCCTTGCCGTACAGCGCGCCGATACCCGTGGGGCCACACATTTTGTGGGCAGAAA
The DNA here is from genome assembly GCA_015486845.1 of Anaerolineae bacterium. Lineage (GTDB taxonomy): Bacteria > Chloroflexota > Anaerolineae > JAADDB01 > JAADDB01 > WFQU01. The sequence goes on from WFQU01000032.1 coordinate 29,371, forward strand.
AGGCGAGAAAATCACAGTCTAATGCCCGCACGTCTACCGGCATGTGCGAAACAGCCTGAGCGCCGTCTACTAACGTCAAAGCGCCCACCGCGTGTGCCTTTTCCACCAGCATTTTTACCGGCGGAATGGTGCCGAAAACATTGGACATGGCCGTGAATGCAAACAGCTTTGTTTTCTCCGTCAACAAATTATCCAGTGTGCTCAGGTCGAGATAGCCTTGTGGTGTAATAGGCACGTAGCGCAGCGTTGCGCCCGTGCGCCGGCATATTTGCTGCCAAGGCACAATATTGGCGTGATGTTCCATTTCGGTGATGAGCACTTCATCACCGGGGTGCAGATTATCGAGTCCCCAGCTATACGCCACCAAATTGATCGATTCCGTCGCGTTGCGGGTGAAAACGATCTCGCGTCTGCTCTTGGCGTGAATGAACTTGGCTAACTTTTTGCGCGCTGCTTCGTAATCCGCCGTGGATTCCTCGCTGAGCGCATGGATGCCCCGATGGACATTGGAGTTTTCTTGGCGATAAAAGCGGTTCATTGCTTCTATCACGGCCGCAGGCTTTTGCGATGTAGCCGCGTTATCTAAATAAACCAAGGGTACGCCGTGTATTTTCCGTTCTAAAACTGGAAAATCCCGGCGCACGGCCTCGACATCAATGGGCGTTACGGTATTGACTTGTTTCCTATCCACTGCTGATCCTCCTTGGTGTAGGTTTGTGTGTACGTTCTATGCGGGCATGATTATAGCATAAGACCGCGTTAAATGCCGAGCTTGTGCGTCACAATGCCTTCCAATTTGTCGCGCACAGATTCCACATCCACGCGATCAATGACTTCTTCAAAAAAGCCATGCACGATCATGCGCAGCGCTTGTTGCCGGGTCAGTCCGCGAGCTTGCAAATAGAAAATGTATTCCTCTGGCACTTCGCTGACCGTGGCACCGTGGGAACAGCGTACATCATCGGCGTCGATCTCCAACGCGGGAATGGAATCAGCTCGGGTCGTTGGATCCAGCAGTAAATTTTTGTTGCTCTGATAGGCATCCGTTTTTTGGGCATCAGGCCATACTTTGATGCTGCCTTGGTAAACGGAGCGACCATGCTCACGCAGCGCGCCTTTGAAAAGCAGATCGCTGCTGCACTGGGCGGAAATATGGTTCTGCAGCGTGTGATGGTCTACATGTTGGTGTCCCGTGGGGAAATACAGCCCCAATAGCTCGCTCTGCCCCCCGGGCTCTTCCAGTTCGACCTGTTTCCACAGCTTGCTCAGCCGGCTGCCCCAGGAAGAGATAAGAGCCTGATAACGGCTATCCCTTGTTTGAATTACCCGCTGTGTGCTGAAATTCCAGACCTGCGTGTCCCAATCCTGAATGTGCAAATAGTGCAACTGGCTGTTTGCTCCCAAATGTGCCTCGACGACGCCGTCATGAAAGCCGCTGTGACCGCCGCCGAACGCTTCTACTAAGGTGACCGCCGCCCCGGCTTCCGTGATAATCAGCGTGTGGTGGAACCCGGCTAAATCGGGGGCGCTTTGGTTCACCAAGGATTGCAACGGCAACGCAATTTCTACGCCGCGTGGCACGTAAAGGAACGTTCCTCCCCGTAGGAAGGCGTAATGTAGAGCGGTAAACTTGTTCGTGCTGGGTACCACGATTTGCCCTAAATAGCGTTGCACTAATTGTGGCTGCTCCATGGCGGCCTGTATCAAATCGCTGAAGAGGACGCCCTGTTCCAGCAATGGCGCCGGTAAATTTTCTTGCAGCAGAATGCCATTGTCGTGGACTAAGAAGCCGTCGCTCTCCATTTCGTTCAATTGGCGCTGCCAGGTGTCTTGTTTCAGCTCGGTCTCATCGCTCCACGGCTGGAACTGATCCATCTGTAGGCCGGTTAGCCGGGTGCGTCGCCAAGTTTCTTCTCGATAGGTCGGCCAGCCGATTTTGTTGAAGCTGTCCCAGGCGGTCTGACGCAAATTGCGCAACCAATCTGGGTCGCTTAGCTTCTGGCTAATCTGCGCCACGGCTGCCGCGTTGAATTTCTCGTCAGTCATAATTTTAGCTATTGTCACTTCTCTACTCCTGAAGTTTTCATCTTTAACCCACACTGCCTTCCATCTGCAGCCGGATCAGTCGGTTCATTTCCACAGCGTATTCCATGGGTAACTCCCGTACCATTGGTTCGATAAATCCGGCTACGATCAACGAAGAGGCTTCTTCTTCGCTCAAGCCGCGACTCATCAAATAGAAAAGTTGTTCCTCGCTGATCTTGCTTACCGACGCTTCGTGGCCGATGTTGACGTCATTGGCTGCAATTTCGATATACGGGAATGTGTCCGAAGAAGAATGGTCGTCCAAAATGAGCGCGTCGCAAACCACGTTGCTGCGGGCTTTGTGCGCGTTCTTACCCACTTTGAGCAGGCCGCGGTAGGACGCCCGGCCGCCATTCTTGCTGATGGACTTGGAAATGATGCGGCTGGTGGTGTTAGGAGCGATGTGAATGACTTTGCCGCCAGCATCCTGGTGCTGGTTCGTGCTGGCAAAAGCCATGCTTAGTATTTCGCCGTGGGCACCTTCCCCGGCTAAAATCACCGCCGGATATTTCATGGTTACTTTAGATCCTAAGTTACCGTCTATCCATTCCATGGTGCCGCCTTCTGCTACGTGTGCCCGCTGGGTGACTAAGTTGTAGACGTTATTGGACCAGTTCTGGATGGTTGTGTAACGCACGCGGGCGTTTTTCTTGACGAATACCTCGATGACGCCGGTGTGTAGTGAGTCGCGTGAATAAACCGGTGCTGTGCACCCTTCAATGTAGTGCACATAACTGTCTTCATCGGCGATGATTATGGTGCGTTCGAATTGCCCCATGCTCTCGGCATTGATGCGGAAGTAGGCTTGTAACGGCACTTCCACGTGCACCCCCGGCGGAACGTAAACGAAACTGCCACCGGACCAAAAGGCGCTATTTAAGGCCGCGAAAGTGTTATCGTTGGGCGGCACTAATGTGGCAAAATATTCCCGAAAAATATCTTCGTGCTCCCGCAGGCCGGTATCGCTATCCACGAAAATGATGCCTTGCTTGGCCCACTCTTCTTTGAGGTGATGGTAAATCGCCTCGGATTCGTATTGGGCGCCCACGCCGGCTAAAAACTTTCGCTCTGCTTCCGGCACGCCCAGCCGGTCGAACGTTTCCTTGATGTCAGCAGGCACATCTTCCCAGGAATGCTGTTGTTCTTCTATCGGTTTAATGTAATAGTAAATCTCTTCGAAGTCGATATTGCTCAGATCAGGGCCCCAGGTGGGCACTGGTTTCTGCAAGAAGGTGTCCAGCGCTTTTAGCCGGAAATCCAACATCCAGGCTGGCTCTCCTTTCATGCGGGATAAATCCCGAATGACCTCGGCCCGCAGCCCTTTTTGGGGCTTGTATACATAATGTTCCGGCATATGAAAGCCAACATCGTATTCCTCTTTCACACCGGATAATAGCTCGCGATCTTTTTCAGTCGCCATCCGTTTCACTCCTTTTCATAACCACGGATCGGCCTGTCGCGGCGCAAAAGCACGTACACAGTCGCACTGCCGGGACTTTTCTATGCCGGCCCTTGGCATTTGTATTATGATCAACTAAATTGTTCGCGAACCCAATCGTACCCTTTGGCCTCTAATTTCTTGGCCAGTTCAGGCCCGCCGGAGAGCACGACCTGTCCGTTGAAAAAAACATGCACCATATCCGGCTTGATGTAATCCAGCAGACGTTGGTAATGCGTGATCACCAGCGCGCCCATGCTCGGCCCGATTAGTGTGTTAACGCCTTCCGCCACGATGCGCAGGGCATCAATGTCCAATCCTGAATCTGTCTCATCCATGATGGCAAATTTCGGCTGTAACATGGCCATCTGCAAAATCTCGGCCCGTTTCTTCTCGCCGCCGCTGAATCCATCGTTTAAATACCGGTTTGCAAAAGAGCGATCCACGCGTAATGTTTCCATTCGTTGCAACAATTCTTTGCGGAAGTCACGCATGGGCATTAGGTTGGAGCCAATAGTGCCTGCTTTGGCCTCTTGCTCTGTATAGCCGCGCATGTTGCTCACTGCCTGGCGCAGGAAATTGGCTAAGCTCACACCGGGAATGGCCATGGGATACTGGAAAGCCAGAAAAATGCCAGCCCGGGCTCTTTCGTCGGTGGATCTGTCTAAAATACTCTCTCCGTTTAGTAAGACATCGCCGCCAGTGATGGTGTAGCCCGGGTGTCCCATAATTACATAAGCTAACGTCGTTTTCCCTGAGCCGTTTGGTCCCATTAAGGCATGTATCTCGCCCTGTTTTACTGTGAGGTTCACACCACGTAGAATCTCTTGGCCATTTACCTCCGCATGTAAATCCTTAATTGTTAAAACACTACTTCTCATTGTTCTGAAATTCTCCTTTCGCAAGTGCCTTGCTTAGCACTGCCTTTTTTCTTGAATGCTTTTTTATCTATTTGTCCTATCTATGATAACATCAGCGTAGCGTCGTCGGTCAGGCTGGTATTCGTTGGCCTCAGGCAAGGACTGGTTTTGCTTTCTTTTCCTTGATGATGAATTGACAGCTATTGGCGCCATCCATCATGCACTTGCTTTGCTTCACCTCGGCGTGCAAGATATCCGCCAGGGTTTGTGCTTCCACTAAGCAGAGCCCGCGGTGCGCCTGCGCAACATCGTGATACGGGCAATTATACAGGGATAAAACCTGGTAATCAGCTTCTGTGTGTATATCCGTGATAATCCCTTCGCTGGTTAGGTGCTTGGCTAACTGTTGCACTCGATCAACAAGCGTCTCGCCATTGATAGTGCCCTGCAAGTTGGCATAGAGACGTTTGCTAGCGCGCTCCAGCAAGTGAAAAGCGGCTTCTTTGCCGTAGAGATGGTGCATTTCGTCTAAGAGCGCTCGCGCCAGCAAGTTATCTTGCTGGGCGAAATACTTGCGGCCCTTTTCGGTGAGTCGGTAAAGATTGCGTGGCCGACCTACGCCGCCGTGCTGACTGGTTACTCGTACCAGTTCAGCTGAGACCAAACGCGCTAATTGTTGCCGTACTGCTGAACCGGTTATGTCAAGCGTTTCGCTCAATTGTTCTGTCGTCATTGCCCTTTGCCGGTGCAACTGTTCTAAAATGCGTTGCATAGAGCTACGTCTGTTGTGCTTTTCCATTTGCGTCCTTCTTGTGTGCCAGCGCTTTTCTGGTTTTCCTTTGCCTGCACCAGAGTATAGGGGATCAGGATAGTTTTGTCAATTTTAGCTTGTTAAATTGCGAAAATGTGATAACCGCTCCGAGGGTATTGTTACCACCTCCGGCAGAGGCGGATTGTGCGAGGATTGGCGCAGTTTTAACTATCGTTGTAGGTGCTTCATTCTTTAGATGGCGTTGCTCGATTTAGCTTTACTCAGCGGCTACAAACAGCATACAAGTTCAGATTGCCTTCTTTGCCGTCGGCATAGAAAGTCTCCCGCAGCACCAGTCCTGCGTTGGACGTCAAGGCGCGCAAAGCTGCTTCGTCTATGAAATTGCAATAGCGATAGCCAGTGCCGCCCCGTTTCCAGTCCAGCAGATAGTCGTTTTTTTCGACAGCAGCGGCCGAAATGCCAGCATGGATCCAGGGCACGATTTTGCGTCGCAGGCGAGGGCTGCTGAGAAATTGCCATGTTGTGAGGACGCAGACGCCGCCCGGCGCTAACAGGCCGGCTATTTCGTTTAGAAGCGCTTGTCGGTGTTCCTGGCCGGGAATATGATGTAGAACGGCCAACATGATCACCACCTGAAAACGCTTGTGGGGCAATCTGTCGGACCAGCCCGGCTGTGCGATGTCCGTCGTCAAAAAAGTCGGCTTCACGCTTTGCAATCCGGCATTGGTTTGGCGGGCGTGTGCTAACAGCGCTTCGCTGAAATCGACGCCTATGTATTCTACTTGCCGGTCGTGCGCCTCCAACCAGAGCGCTAAGCGGCCATTGCCGCAACCGACATCCAGTAGTGTGCATGCGGGGGGAATGTACGGTAAAATATGTTTTAAGCCTGGCTGGCGGGGCACGCGTGTCTCAGCGAAAGGTGTGGCAAAATCCGCGTAGAATCGTCTGTTTAAGGCTAATAATTGTTTGGCCAGTTCAAGTTTCATAGTGATTTAGTATCCGTGATGATTATTCTCCATAGCTATTTTGTCACGGATTATAGACGGTGGTTGATGAAGCAACAAATAGAAAATAGAGAAAAGGTGACTACTTACGGCCACGTGACTGCGACAGAAGTGGAGCTAATTTTGCCGTTGTTGGAACGTATTCGCGCGGCTACTCCCTTTAACCAGGCTATCTTAGAACATTTGGTCACGCAATGGTCTCGCGCAGAAGATCGGCCGTTGCCGGGGAAGGCCCGTTTGTTGCAAGCCTATCGGTCGTTAGTCCGGGCTGGCAAAATGCCGTACGAGCGCCGCATGACCCGGCGCTTGCAACTTAAGCCGGTGCGTACTAGCTCTGGCGTAGCGCCAGTGACGGTTCTGACCAAGCCGTATCCTTGTCCTGGCCATTGCATCTTTTGCCCTGATGATGTGCGTATGCCGAAAAGTTATCTGCCGGATGAGCCCGGGGCGATGCGGGCGGCGATGTATGACTTCGATCCGTTCCAGCAAACGGGTAAGCGTATCGAGGCATTTGAGAACATTGGCCACGCGGCGGAGAAAGTGGAGTTACTCATCTTAGGCGGTACTTGGTCGGCCTATCGGCATGATTATCAAGCGTGGTTTGTCAAGCGCTGTTTGGACGCTATGAATGATGTCGAAGCTGAAGATTTAGCGGCGGCTCAGCGAATCAACGAAAAAGCGGCGCATCGTAATGTTGGCCTGGTGATCGAGACGCGGCCAGACTGGATTAATATTGACGAAGTGGTGCGGCTGCGCCGGCTGGGTGTGACGAAAGTACAATTGGGCGCGCAGAGCTTGAATGACGAGATTCTGCGCTTGAACAAGCGTGGCCATACTATGGCTGCAACCCGGCAGGCGTTGCGTTTGTTGCGCCTTGGTGGCTTCAAGATTGTGTTGCACTGGATGCCGAATCTGTTTGGGGCGACGCCACAATCCGATTTAGACGATTTTCGCCGGCTTTGGGATGACCCGACGCTACGGCCGGACGAGCTAAAGATTTATCCTACAGTCTTGCTGAAAGGTACAGAGCTTTATGCTTTGTGGCAACAAGGTCGTTACCGGCCGTACGCAGACGAAGAGTTGCTTGATTTGATGATCCGAATCAAGCAACTGATTCCCCGCTATTGCCGACTAAATCGGTTGATGCGTGATATTCCCACACCGAATATCGTTGCTGGCTACAAACACACGAATCTGCGTCAAATCGTGCAGCAGCGAATGGCCAAGCAAGGCGTGCGTTGCCAATGTGTGCGTTGCCGGGAAGTGCGCCGGCAGGAAGTGCAGCCGGAGGCGTTACATATGGAGATTGTTCCGTACGAAACAGATGTCACGGAGGAATTTTTTCTGAGCTATGTGACGCCGGATGACAAGATTGCTGGCTTTTTACGGTTGTCGTTGCCGAAAGCGACAGCGGAACCGGTTGTGGAAGAATTATACGACCGGGCGATGATCAGAGAAGTGCATGTTTACGGTCCGGCGCTGCGCATCGGCGGCGATAGCCGGGGTGATGCCCAGCATGCGGGCTTGGGTACGTTGCTTATTGAGCAGGCAAAGCAAATTGCGCGCGAGCACGACTTTCGCTATTTGGCGGTCATCGCGGCCATTGGCACGCGGGAGTACTATCGCAGCAAAGGTTTTCAGTTAGAGGAATTGTACATGCATATTGCGTTGTAACTGTTTATGATAGGGCTCTCCCGAAAAAAGCCCTTTCACCGTGAGGTTGCTGAGAACGCAGAGAAAAAGTAAAAGGTTTCGGAAGCAAATAATTGCTGAGATCTCACTGTGTTAACCTCTATGCGCTTCGTGTGAGCTTTTTCGGTAGAACCATGATTAGTTATTCTGAGCACATGAAATGAGGAGAGAACGATGATCGCTTTCGGGCCGGTTCCATCCCGGCGTTTAGGACGTAGTTTGGGTATCAATAATATTCCTGCTAAAATTTGTACCTTTTCCTGTGTTTACTGTCAATTAGGCAAGACGCTGCAAATGCAAATCGAGCGCCAGTCGTTTTACGAGCCGGAGCGAATTGCCGCAGAAGTTGCGGACAAAGTCAAAGAGGCGAAGCAACGAGGCGAGACTATCGATTACCTGACGTTTGTTCCCGACGGCGAGCCGACGTTGGATGAGCAACTGGGCCGGGAAATTGAGCTTCTGCGCCCCCTTGGTATCCGCATCGCTGTCATTACCAATGCTTCGCTCATGGATCAGCCGGCTGTACGAGAAGCTTTGTTGCTGGCGGATTGGGTTTCGCTGAAAGTGGACGCGGTGACCGAGTCAATTTGGCGTCGCGTGGATCGTCCCCAACGTACATTGCCTTTGGTAGCTTTACACACGGGCATGCTGGACTTCGCAGCTGCCTTCCGGGGTGAATTAGCTACAGAAACTATGTTGGTGCGTGGCGTTAACGATAGCGAAACGGAAATGATGCCTGTGGCAACGTTCTTGCAGCAACTCGCGCCGCATAAAGCGTATATTGCCGTGCCGACACGCCCTCCGGCCGAGACCTGGGTGCAGCCGCCTACTTCGGAAGCGGTTGTGGCTGCGTATCATATTTTCAGCAGCGCTCTGGGAGCAGAGCGGGTGGAATACCTCATTGGCTACGAAGGGGATGCTTTCGCGTTCACTGGTCACGTGGAAGAAGATTTGCTGAGCATTACCGCTGTCCATCCTATGCGCAAACAAGCGGTGGACGCGTTTTTGCAGAAGGCCGGCGCTGATTGGGGTGTTGTGCAGCGGTTGATCGCCGCCGGGAAGATGATCGAACTGGCCTACGGTGGACACACCTTTTATATGCGTAAACTGCCCGGTCGACAATAAACGGCTGACGCGCGAGCTGAAGTGGTTGGCATGGCTGCCGTGCCAACCACTTGTTCCCGTCTGAACGCTGTCAAGCTCTGCAACACTTGGCAGCGTGGCGTGTTTAGCCGATAGCGCGTTGCTTATATGTTTCGTAATCGGGGATAATACGTTCGTATGCCTCGGCCATAAGCGGGGAAGAAAAAATGAAATCGGCCGAAGCCCGATCGTTAGCGATGAGTACATTCCAGACTACCGCGATGCGCAGCAATGCTTTGACGTCGGGATCGTGAGGTTGCGGTTCCAGTGGATCCCAGAAAAAGACCAGGACGTCGATTAATCCCTCGGAAATTAGTGCTCCGATTTGCAGGTCGCCGCCCAAAGGACCGCTTTCCGTTTTGCGGATAGGAATATCTAATTCCCGTTCCAGTATTTTGCCGGTGGTACCTGTCGCATAGAGTTCATGTTGTGCTAAAAGATCTCTGTTGAACAGAGCCCACTCTAATAAATTATGTTTCATCCTATCGTGAGCAACCAGCGCAATGCGTTTTTTCTTGGCCATAGCCAAGGCCTTGTGTGTTTTACTTTCCATGTTTTTCCCCTTGATTCTGTCGCTAAGTCCTATCGACTTACTCATTACTCGCCGTATTTGGCGAAATGTGCTTGTTCACGTTTTCTGCGGCCTAGCCGTTCTTGGCGGCGTAGAGCTGCCTCTTCGTAACGCCGTTTCTCTGCCTTGGTTTCCGGAATGACCGGCGGAACGGGTAATTTATCCCCTTTGGCATCTAAAGCGACAAAAGTAAGGTGTGCTGACGTACAATGGCGTCGTTCCCCGGTTAGCGGGTTTTCTGCATCGATGCGTACGCCAATTTCCATCGAAGTGCGGAAAGCACGATTGACCGATGCTTGCAATGTGACAATTTCGCCCTGGTGGATTGGTGTCAGGAAATGCAGGTCGTCCATGGAAGCGGTCACGACAGTGGTGCGGCAATGGCGCACTGCCGCGATGCCGGCGCACATATCGATCCATTGGGCGACTTTACCGCCGAACGCCGTGCCTAAATTGTTCGTGTCTGGAGGCAGAACCAACTCGGTCATTTCAACCTGGGAAAGGCGTACCGGCTTTCCCTTCGCTTTAGCTGTGTTTTCGGGCATCGTTAGCTATGTTCTCGCGGCTTCGTGGGCCAGAATAATAGCTTCGGCGACAGCACGCATTGATTTTCGGTTGTCCATGCTCATTTTTTGGATGCGACGGAATGCGACTGTTTCTTTCAGTCCCTGTTCGTCCATCAAAATGCCTTTGGCTCGATCTACCAATTTGCGCGTTTCTAAGGCTTCTTGCAAATTACCTACTTTTTCTTCCAACGCATGAAATTCCTGGAAACGGGCTAATGCCACTTCAATGGTTGGCGGCAAGTCACTTTCGCGGAACGGTTTCACCAAGTAACTCACTACGCCGGCCTCCTGAGCCCGTTTTACCAAGTCCTGTTGGCTATAAGCACTGAGCAAGATAACTGGGGCGATGTCTTCTTCGGTCAAAATACGCGCTACGTCGATACCGTCCATTTTTTCGCCTTCGAATTTAATATCTGTGATGACAACGTCTGGACGTAATTCACGCGCTAAATTCACGACACTGCGAGCATCCCCTGTTTCACCGACTACTAAATAACCTTGACTGGTGAGCATTTCTCGCAAATCCATGCGGATTAACGATTCATCGTCAGCAATAATGATTCGCACACGCTCCATAGTGTTTCCCCTCCTACTGGAAATAAACTGCTCTGGAGGGTAGCCGAAGGCAATGCCCTCGGCTACCCTCTCCTCCGAAAAGATAGAATGCTGATCAACGTTGATACACGCTGATCTCAAATATACTAGGCCAGCAATACGAAAATAGTCTCCTCAAGATCACTTGACGGAGCGGCATCGAGGCTTTAGCCGGTGATAGCCCCACCAACCCACCTAAAGGCTTGACTACCCATGCCCGGCGGCTTTCAGCCCCGGGCATGGGTAGTCAAGCCTAAGCCCGCTGAAGCGGGCTGCCTCACCAATGCCCCCTTCAGCGGGTGCCTCATCATGTAGCACGGAGCTTTGAGCTCCGGGCGCCCTCCGGCTCCTAATTCTGGGGGTGTGTTGCTCCCCCCAAAGTTGGGGGATAGGGGGCGTTTTCAGCCGCTGTGGTGTGCCTGTCTGCGTGCCCGCACAGGCAGGCCGCCGGCTCATGATGAATCCCTTGAAAATGGTTGATGCAAAGGTGCAAAGCGTCTAAAAAAGGCAAGTAACACACTTTACTTTTTGATTCTAATGAGCACGTAACCACAATCCGGCGGAACAAAACGAACCATGCCACGGTCAATGATTTTATACAAATGCTTTGCTAAACTAACCACTTCACTTTTTTGCGAACGTCACTTTAGCAATTGTACCATTTCTACCCTGTTCAAGCGAAAAGGCACCGCTTAAATCGTGTTTTGCTAAGGATTGGATAATTTGCAGGCCTAAGCTTCGTTCTGGCACACCTTGCCAACTTTCCGGCAGGCCTTGTCCGTTATCTTCCACAATTAACTCACCTTGTTTACCCCAGTCGTGCAATCGGACGGTTACTTCGCCGGTTTCTTGTTCTACAAAAGCATGTTCCAAGGCATTGAGTAACAATTCGTTGATCACCAAAGCCAGTGCAGTGGCTTCTTGGGCCGGCAGAAAAACAGCCTCCCCTTCACAGCGGATGTGCACGTCGTGTTCCTCTTGCGCCGTGATCTCGCTGACCTGGACGACGATGCGCCGGCAAACCTCTCGCATGTTGATGGTTTGTCCCTGGGCGTGTGAGAGGAAATCGTGGATGACAGCGACAGAGCGCACACGTCCGATGGCTTCTTGCAGCATTTGGCGGGTTTCTGGTTGCTGGGCTCGCCGGCTTTGCATGCGCAGAAGCGAGGCTACCGTTTGCAAGTTGTTTTTTACCCGATGATGTATTTCCTTGATCATTGTGTTCTTTGTTTCCAATGCTTGCTGGGCGGCACGTATCGCGGTGATGTCGTGGATGAGAATCAATGATCCCAGTGGCCGGTCTGCATGACGCGGCCAGCGCCAGCCTCTGAGCTGCAGCCTGATGCGTTCGCCCAGCGCCGGGGTGTGGTATAGCGGAATAACTTGTTTGATGAGGATCCGGCCATGCTCTGTGACTTCCTCTTCCCGGCAGCAGCCGCCGTGGCCTGCTTCGATCACCATGAGATTATCGATGTTCTGCAGATCCGCTAACCGCCAGCCTCGTAGATCGCCCATGTAGCCCATTTTCCGGTAAATATTGGCCGCCACGCCGCTTAGATAGCGGATGTAGCGCTGACCATCGACCAAAATGATGCCGTCCCCGCCGCTGAAGCGATGGCCTAATGTGTTGGCCATGGGTAAACGGGTTTCTCGCCCCATTTGTTGTAGCCAGCGGACGGCGTGTTGGAATAAGGCGTCTCTGTTTTCCTGACGAGCCGCGGCTAATTGCGTGGCTTCGATGGCTAAAACGGCTACGATTTCCCCCTTGGTCGGTGCTAAGGGCCAATATGTACTCACTAAAGAGGCTTCTGTGGCGCTGAGCTGTCGTTGTATGGCAATGTGACGGCCTGTCTTTCGGACATGATATATCAATGTTTGTTCAGATTCAGTTGCCACTGCGCCGCTGCGTTCCTGGGGGTAAACCGGTGCAACGGAATGGGGCTGGGCATGAGAAACAATGCGTATTTGATTGTGGCAGAGCAAAAAAATAAGGGCGTCGGACCGGCTGATATCGGCAACCAGTTGTAATCCCTTGTGAACGTTGACTAAATAAGCGCGTTGTTGCTCCGTGAGCTCTGGGCAGCGAGAGACTTCTTCGTCAAACATGACTTGCCCCGATTCTTTCCTGGAGAGGCGCGTCGTAAAGCAAGCGCACGTCTCAGTTTTGGCTATAGTCATAAAATTAGGCCGAAGGATGATTGTCCCTTCGACCTATCCTTGTACTGTCGGGGCGAGAGGATTTGAACCTCCGACCACTTGAACCCCATTCAAGTGCGCTACCTGACTGCGCTACGCCCCGTCGACTGCCAGACATTATAGCGCATGCCCGGTAAAACGCAAATTGGAATCGCAGCTTGTCAATGATTTTAAACCTGTAGATTGGAAGACAAGCGGGGCCGCTTTTTCTTTTTGCGAAACAAGGACCAACGGTATAATAGCTGGCATGAGAAACGAAATAGATTTATGCGAGTATGGTTCTAAAGGCGAAAGGTATTGTCCGCAATGTCATGCGCGGGTTTCTCTGCGCGCGACAGCGTGTTTCATGTGTGGTGCGCCGCTCTACGAAACAAAGCTGCCCTTTTGGCAACGTTGGTTGCAACGTTGGGCAAGAGTCAGTGTGATCGTTGCACTTTTTCTGCTGTTGGGGCTTGTTGCCCAGTTGTACTGGCCGCGCATCCAGTCTCGAACGAGCGTCGCTAAACAACAAGTGCTTGCATGGGCTGCGACAGCTACTGCGACGGTTACACCAACCGTAACGCCGTCACTGTTGACCCCTACGCCAACTTGCACGCCGACGCTTACGCCAACGCCGACCGTGACGGCTACGCCGACGGCCATTGTTTATACTGTTATATCTGGGGACACCATGGAGCAAATCGCATTGACTTATGGTGTCTCGGTGGAAGCCATTAAGAAAGCTAACGGCTTACAGAGTGATTTCTTAGTTGTAGGCGATCGCCTGTTCATTCCGAAATTTCAAGCTAGCCCACAAAGGGCACAGTTAGGTTCGAAAACGACTGTAGGGCAGCCCAATAGCGGTGCTGATTTATCTCTGCCCGCTAATCAAGATGCTGCGCTCGTGCTAACGCCGGCAAGTGTTTATCCAGCGCCATTCCTAGTGTGGCCGTTGCCCGGCGAGCAGATCGCAGATCGAACGGTGTATTTTGCCTGGACTGCTCCGGCCAACTTACCCAGCAGTGCTGCGTATTTATTGCGCATTTGGGGCTGGCCAGACGGCGACGTAGTTCATTTTTGGCGTACGACGAACACTTTGCGTTTGCCACGCACTGCTTTGCCTGACCAGGCAGAGGGCTGCAAACAGTTCGCCTGGCAAGTGATCATTGTCCGCCGGCCGGAAGTGATTAGCAACGATGCGCAGAAAGTACTTAGCTCGCCCAGTAAAACACGCCGTTTCTCTTTGCCCTGAAACAGGCGAGGGCGACAAAAATTGTTGGAGAGGGAAGAGAAAAGATGAAAGTCCTGAAATTTGGCGGCACATCCGTTGGCTCTGTGGATGCTTTTCGACGCGTTGTGGCGATCTTGCAGCAGACTGTAGGGCAAGATGAGCAAGTTATAGCAGTGACCTCTGCTATGAGTGGGACGACTGATGTTCTGATCGAGGCCGCTAAAGCGGCCGCAACTGGCAATGAACAACCGTATCGCGATGCTCGCAACGATTTGTTGGTCAAGCATCAAATTGTGGTGGGGCAACTTGTTCTCGATGGCGTGCGCCGGGCCGAAATTGGCCATATTTTAGATGAGAAATTGCGTACTTTTGAACGTCTTTGTCGTAGTATCTATATTTTGGGCGAATTAACGCCTCGAGGCTTGGATGCTGTTTGCAGTTTAGGCGAACAAATGGCTGCTGCGTTACTGGCAGCTGCCTTGCGGATGAGTAATATTGAGGCACAGGTAGTAGATGCTCGCGAACTGATTGTAACGGATGATACTTTCGGCGCGGCGAATCCCATTTTCGATCTAAGCCGGCAACGCATCCGGGAAAAATTACTGCCTATGATAGAAGCGGGCATTCTTCCCGTTGTCACTGGTTTTATTGCGGCTACACCGGAAGGCGTAACAACGACTTTGGGCCGGGGAGGCTCCGATTACTCGGCGGCCATCATCGGCGCCAGCTTGGACGTGGATGAAGTGCAAATTTGGACGGATGTGGACGGCGTCATGACGGCCGATCCGCGGGTCGTGCCGGATGCCCGTACACTGCCAGAACTTTCTTATGTGGAGGCGGCCGAACTGGCTTATTTTGGCGCTAAAGTGCTGCATCCTAAAACTATCCTGCCTGCTATTGAGAACGACATTCCCATTCGGGTACTTAACACTTTTAACGTGGATGGTTCCACCACGCGCATTGTCAGCACCCCCTCCACAGAACGCCATATGGTGAAAGCGTTGACGGCCATTCCAGGCTTAGCCCTCATTACCGTGGAAGGACGGGGCATGATCGGCGTGCCCGGCATCGCCGCTCGGGTTTTCAGCGCCGTCGCTCAAAGCAAAGTAAGTGTGCTCATGATCTCCCAGGCTTCCTCGGAGCAGAGCATTTGCTTTGTCGTACCCACCAAACAGCAAGAAGAGATTATTCATGCCTTGCAAGATGCTTTGCGGGAGGAATTGGCGCGTCACTATATCGATCGCGTTTTCGCCTTGCCCGACATCGCTATTTTGGCTGTGGTGGGCGCCGGCATGAAGGGGACGCCGGGTATTGCCGCCGGCGTTTTTTCCGCCTTAGGGAAACAAAACATCAATGTGATAGCCATCGCTCAGGGCTCCAGTGAAGTAAATATCTCGTTGGCGTTAGCCGAGAAAGATGTGGAAGAAGCCATGCGCCAGATTCACGCTAATTTTGGGCTGGGGAATAACGATTCTCAGATAACGGAGTAGGAGCCGAGTGATGAAACCTATGCCTGGGCTTCTTTTTTGGATGATTACCCGTTGCTGGGCTTTTGGGACGAAATTGCTCTGCTTGGCACGGACTATGCGGCCAGGCCCAACGCTGCTGCGTTGCGTGGGTAGCCTTTGCGCTACGGTGCTGGTTTGGCAGCCACCGTGGCCGGTGTGCTCGGCGATATGATGGATTTAGCCCGGCTCTGGCCGTGGAGAGGATGATAAACATGTCGAAATTAAAAGTAGGTATCTTGGGTGCCACCGGCGCGGTGGGACAACGGTTCGTGCAACTGTTAGCCGACCATCCTTGGTTTGAAATTGTCGCTTTAGCTGCGTCGGAGCAATCCGCCGGCAGAAAATACGGTGCCGCTGTACACTGGGTGTTGGAAAGGGACGTACCTGCCGCGGTGCGGGAACAAGAGATCATACGGGCCACACCGGAACAGCTCCGTGGTTGTTGTTCGCTACTCTTCTCAGCGCTGCCGGCGGATCAGGCGCGTTTCCTGGAGCCAGAATTGGCAGCGGCCGGGTTTGCTGTTTTTTCTAATGCCTCCGCTTATCGGATGGAAGAGGACGTGCCGTTGCTCATTCCAGAGGTCAATCCGGAGCACGCCGCGCTTATCCGCATGCAACAGGCCAAACGACATTGGCCCGGCTTCATTGTTACCAACCCGAATTGTTCCACCACGCATTTGGCCGGCGTGCTCAAGCCGCTGCACGATGCCTTCCATCTGCGTAAAGTGTTGGTCGTGACCATGCAAGCTGCTTCCGGCGCCGGCTATCCTGGGGTTTCGTTCATGGATTTGCTGGACAATGTGGTACCTTACATCCCCGGCGAGGAACAAAAATTAGAGAGCGAGCCGCGTAAGCTGCTGGGACAGTTCGCCGGCGACCATATCGTGCCGGCTGATTTCATCATCAGCGCCCACGCCAATCGGGTGGCCGTGCGGGACGGTCACACCGAAGTGGTCTCTTTGGAATTTCAGCACCGACCGGCTGTCGCCGAAGTAGTGGATATCCTGCGCACTTTCCGTGGGTTGCCGCAGCGGTTGCAATTGCCCACCGCCCCGCCGCGGCCCATCATCGTCTTGGCTGAAAATGACCGTCCGCAGCCGCTGCGGGATCGGATGCGCGGCCGCGGTATGGCTAACATAGTTGGCCGGGTGCGAGAGTGCCCGCTTTTCCACATCAAGCTGGTCTTATTAGGACATAATACCATCCGCGGCGCGGCCGGCGGCTCTATTCTGAACGCGGAATTGCTGGCCCGGCAGGGCTATTTTCCTGATTTTACGCCGGATAGCGACTACACGGGGGCTGCCTCATGACGATCCAACTGTACGGTACCGCTTCTTTGTCGGAAATGGTCGGCGACTTGCTCATTTTCCGCAATCTTGCCCCGGTGGACCGGCGTTTGCCAGCGTTTGATGCTGTTTGGGCCGAAATGGGATTTACCTCGTCGCGCCGGCCGCGCAAATTGGAACCGGCTTATGCCCGTGCGGCCACCTGGTTCTTGCGACGTGCCCGGGCGTTGGACAAAGCGGGGACGCCGCTGCGCGAGCTGCTTTTCATCGGTGATACGGCACTCAGTGACGGGCAGGCATTTCGCAATCTGGCCCAGGCAAGTGATTGGCCGGCGTGGGCGTTCATTGGCGCGGAGAAAACGGGTGAGCCATTGCAGTTGCAGCGCCAGGCGGATGGGATCAGTCTGGCTAATCGGTGGGAGGCATTGTCGCTTTGGCTGGAAAATATCATGGAGGAAGGTGCCCGTATCGACGAACACACGGCGCTGCTTATTGACGTGGATAAAACTGCGCTGGCCGCTCGCGGGCGCAATAATCAGGCCATCGACAAAGCGCGATTGGTGGCGCTGCGACAGACGGCCGCGGTTGTTTTAGGTGCCGATTTCGACGGCGAGAAGCTGCAAGCTGTGCACCATCTGTTGGATCAGCCCCGCTTTCACCCGTTGACTGGCGATAATCAGGATTATTTGGCATATATCACCCTTTTCGTGACTGCCGGTGTGATCACGGAGCAAGCGCTCTTGGCGCGGGTCGCGGACGGCAAGTTGCAACAGTTCGATGATTTCTTGGCCTGGGTGGATGCAATCCCGCGGCTGGCCGGAAATTTGTCGGCGGTGCACGATGCCGTTCGTGTTGCCGTGCAAGCCGGCGATCCGACGCCGTTCAAGACTTTCCGCCGCCAGGAATTCCGAGCTACGTTGCAGCGGATGGGCTCGCTGTCGGAGGATGCTCCGTTGGAGCGACGTTTGCGGGAGGAGATCTGTTTGACGCAGGAAGTGCGCGAAGTGGCGCTTTGGGCCCGACAGCGCGGTGTGCTGGTGATGGCACTTTCTGACAAGCCGGACGAGGCGGTTTTGCCGGACGAAGTGGCCTCTGCGGAGGGATTGTTGCCGCTGCATAGGACTACCACCCATGTTGTGGGAGCGTCCATCGCACTCCGTTTGCCGGGCTGATGTGCACCGTGTGGCGTGGGGATGAATCATTCGTCTATGGTTTGTGTAAATGCAGACCGACATACCACGGCGGCTGGGGAGAATCTGCGCGTATCTGCGTGAATCTACGTTCTATTTTTTGGAAGGGGCTTTGAACGTGAAATTACAAGGCATCGCTTTCGATGTGCGGTGGACGATTTACAGTTCTTTTGGCGTCTTAGTTCCCGGCGCGGCGGAAATCATTCCCCGGCTGGCCGAGAAATACGTGTTAGGTATCCTTTCCAGCGCTCGGTTGGGGCCGGGCATGGCGTTGCGTGCCCAACTGGAAGAAGACCGGTTGCTGCACTACTTCCGGGCGGCATTCTTCTCCAACGAGACTGGCCTTTACAAACCGGATGCTGCCGCATTCGAGCATCTTTTGGCTGCGCTGCAACTGCCGGCGCAGGCCGTTCTATACGTGGGCGACGACCCGGTGGAAGACATTCAGGGTGCGCAAGGTGCCGGCATGCCGGCGTTGCTCTTCACCGGCGTGCGCGATCTGCGCCGGCAGGCGCCCGCCGCGGACGGCGTGATTAACCATTTCGCTGACCTGGAAGCGTGGCTCAACGAGTAAAAACGAGGCGCAGCGATAACGCACTTGACACCTTCCAGGTCTTTAAGCTCTGGGAGGTGTTGTTTTGGCTCTCGCATGTCCGGTTGCGTCTTGGCCCGGTTCGTTGTAAGATTAAATGACAGCATTGCATTTTTATCGTGGCAATGCGCCGGTGGCAGCAGCGCAACGAAACAGGAACGTCATATGAGAGCACTGGTCAACAGTTTAGCGGATCATCCTCAACCACTTTTGCAGGCCATAGCTCGCCTTTACGGCTTAGAACATGAAAGCGAAACGAGTCGTTATGCCTTGGCGCAGTTGATCGTGGCCGAAATCGTGTCGCTTGCAGGCTGGGCGGAGACAAAACGCTTGTGTTCTTCGGCTGCCTGGTCGGCGTTGCTAACGCTGCAAAGCCGGGGCGGTCGTATCCCGGAAGTGCTGTTCCGCCGTCAATATGGCAATATCCGTCCTTTGGGCGACGCAAAATTGTGGCAGGTGCGTCCCTGGCGAGCACCTATCTCTCCGGCCGAAGAACTTTGGTACCGCGGGCTAATTTTCCGCGCTTTCGATCGGGAAGCTGGCCGGCTTATCGCTTTCATCTATACCCCACGCGAAATACGCGCTTTGTTGCCGCCGCCAGTGACAAGCCAGATTCGGCTACCCGATGCGCCGGTGCCAGTGCGAATAGAGGACGAGCAACGTAATTTCTGGCTGGATTTGGTAACGTTGTTGGTTTACATGCAACAAAAAGGAAACATCAGTTTAGAAAAAGGTAGCGGTCATCCGCAAAGAAGCGTTTTGTTGAGCATGAACGAGCGTTTGCAACAGCCATGGCCTAAAGATGCCTTGGTCGGCGAACATCTTCCTCGCCGCCTCTCCTTGCTCTTTTATATAATGCATCGGTTACGTCTTTGGCGCCGCAGCGAAGATATTTGGCATTTGGGTCGTGGTAAAGTATTGCTGTCCTGGCTTAAAGAGGATAGCTTTGTGCAGCGCTGGTCTATTTGGCGGGCCTGGCGTGATGGCAATTGGCATGATCTCTGTCATGTCCCTTGGCTGCGTTGTGTGGCCAAGCATCGCCCTGTATCTATTGTGGTGGCCCGTCGTCGCTTTCTGCAAAAATTAAAGGTCTGGAGCGGGGGAGGGTGGTACCGTATCGCTGACGTAGCCCGTGTTTTTTCCGACAACGAGCCTGATTTCTTGCGGTCGGCGGCGGAATTCGATTTTCCTTTGGTCCGACGTGCCGCCGGTGGCGAGTTACTGCGCGGCCTGGAGATGTGGGACGAAGTGGAAGGGAGTTTAGTCCGTTTTTATTTATGCGGCCCTTTGGCTTGGCTGGGCGCAATACGTCTTTCTGCTCCTTGGCAAGCGTGTGTTCAGTCATCCACCCCGGCTCTATCCGGTGGAACACTTTGGCAATGGAGCTCGCGGGGGAAACAGTGGTTGGCTGATAACGTTCAACAGGCTACACCGGCCAGGACCAACCAGATCGGCGTTGATGCTAAGGGAGAAATTACTTTGTTTTCCTCGGCTACAGCACGGACGCATTTCCGGGTGGGTCGTTTCACGCGTTGGGTGGCCAGCGTGCCTCGGCCGCGTTACCAGATTACTCCGGAGCAATTACGGCGTGCCGCTCGGCAAGGCTTGCGGACTACGGATATCTATGGCTTCCTCATGGCTGCTAGTGGGGGCCACGTGCCGGCGGAAGTACGCCAGATGATGCATACTGCTTTGCAATAATTATCCCGCACAGCAATGGGCTCGAATAGAAGTTCAACTTCTCGCGAGAAGTTGAACTTCTTAAAGGGGGCCTGATTTTTAGACGCTCTGCACCTTGGCCTCTTGGCGTCTCTGCGCTGAGTTTTTGGGTTCTGGCTTGTCCAGGTTAGGATGTCCTGGTTCACTGTGAATCGGAAAATTGGGCCTCAAAAAAGAGACATTTTTCCGATTCCGCCTGAAGCAGAACAAGGAAATGGGAAAAAGCAAGAGGCTTGTTCTCATAAAAGAACAAGCCTCTTTGTACTAATGCAGCGTTCTGTTATTAGGCGGAATGCTGCATTAAGAAATTGACTGCTTCACCTACGGTCGTAATTTTCTGAGCATCTTCGTCAGTGATTTCACCGCCGAATTCTTCTTCGAAAGCCATGATAAGTTCTACTAAATCTAAAGAATCGGCCTCGAGATCGTCACGGAAATTAGCTTCTTCGGTGACTTCCTCTGGGTCAACGCCCAATTGGTCGACGATAATATCGCGCACTTTTGCGAAAACTTCTTCTTTATTCATCAAAAATTGCCTCCTTCATGCTAATATGCAAATTCATTTTCTGAACAACGTAATTGATTGTAACAGAAGCAGTATATTGTGTCAATTTGGCTTCAGTGGATAGGATGAACTGAAGGCGGTGTTTATCGGGGAAAACAGTTTTTGACAGCCTTGTCTTGCTAATGGTACGATCTTACTGTTAGCTTGTTAATTGAAACACAGTTGTCACGAAAAAGTCGCGAGGAAATTAGCGTGTCACACCAGGATAGGAAGACGGATCATATTCGCATCAATTTAAGGAAAGATGTGTCTTTCCCCGGCTTGCGGACCGGTTTCGAACGTTATCAGTTTGTGCACCAGGCGCTGCCGGAACTGGATATTGATACGTTGGATACATCATGCACTTTTTTAGGGAAAGCGTTGGCCGCGCCGTTGTTGATTTCTTCCATGACCGGTGGCACCGAGGAAGCGGCGCACATCAACGAGCACTTGGCCGTGGCAGCACAAGCTCGTGGTATTGCTATGGGGGTTGGTTCGCAGCGGGTAGCAATCGAAGATGCCAAGACGGTTTATTCTTTTCAGGTTCGTTCTGTGGCCCCGGATGTCTTTTTGCTTGCTAATTTGGGGGCTGTCCAGTTAAATAAGGGATACAGCATTGAGCAAGTGCAATGGGTCGTGGATATGATCGGCGCCGATGCGCTCATTTTGCATTTGAATCCATTGCAAGAAGCGATTCAGATGAACGGTGATACCGATTGGCGTGGTTTGTTGGCGAAAATTGAGGCGGTGTGTCGGGCGCTGCCCGTGCCAGTGATCGCCAAAGAGGTCGGGTGGGGCATCGCGCCGGCCACGGCTCGGCGTTTGGCTGATGCCGGCGTGCAGGCCATTGATGTAGCCGGCGCTGGGGGCACTTCCTGGAGCGAAGTGGAGCGGCACCGCACGCAAGATTCGCGTCTTTCTCTCTTGGCCGATACGTTTGCTAATTGGGGAATACCGACGGCATTGAGCTTGCAATGGGTACGTCAGGCTTTGCCGGAGATGCCATTAGTGGCCAGCGGTGGCATTCGCAGCGGCCTGGACGTGGCGAAAGCATTTGCTTTGGGCGCCGATTTAGCGGGCTTAGCCGCGCCCTTTTTGCCTGCGGCGGTAAGTTCTGCGGAGGCTGTGGTGACGGAAATCGACATGCTTTTGGCTGAATTGCGTTTGGCGATGTTTTTGAGCGGGGCTGCTGATTTAGCCGCTTTACGTGTGCCGGGGCGTTTGTTATCCTGGGATGCGGCTTGGCGTTCTGTCGAAGAGTGATTGTAATATGAAGACCTTCCAAGTCTTCAAGACCTGGAAGGTCTCTATTGTAATTATGCTTGGCGCGGATAAATCGTCACGCGGCGTTGGGAACGTTCGCCAGAACTTTCGGTGTAAGCGCCGGGGTAATCTCGCAACGTCAAGTGCACGATGCGGCGCTCGGCGGCGGGCATTGCTTCCATCCTGATGGGGTGGCCACTTTCGACAACTTGTGCAGCCAAACGCAGCGCCAGCTTTTGTAGGGATGTCCGTCGATGTTGGCGATAAGCATTGACATCCACGTTGATATTCACCCAATGTTTCACCCGCTGGTTGATGATGAGTCGAACGAGGTACTCTAAAGCGCGTAGGGTTTCTAACCGACGGCCAATGAGCGAGTCCAAGTCCTCACCTTGAATGTCCAAGACCAGCGGTGGATTCTGTGGGTCGATATCAATGCCATGATCTATAGACGCACTCACTTCCGCTGCGATACCCAATTTGGTCAACATGTTTTGCAAAGCCGAAACAGCCAGTGTCACTAACTCTGGCGAGTAAAGAGGTTGTTCTTCCTCTTGTGCCGGTAAAAGCTTTGTGGAAATGGATGCCGGCGTTTCAGTTTGTTCTTGTGCGGGAGCGACAACAGGCTCCGGTTCCACAACCGGCTCCACCGCAGAGCCTTTTGGTGTCAACCGGACTAAAGCATCGGTTGCACCGATGCCAAAGAGCCCTTTATTGGGTTGTCGTAGCACTTCGATAATGACTTTCTCCTTGCTCAAACCAAATGCCGTTAAACCTTTAGTAATAGCCTCCTGGACACTTTTTCCTTCGAATTCTTTCATTTGACTTTCCATGGGTCTATCCTTTTTTGGTTATCTTGGTCGTGTATTACGTTTACTAAATCGTGACTACAATGACACTTATTACGTGTCACCCCTATTTTTATTCGTTGTGGTGTGCCTGTTTGTGCATTACAGGCCTACGTGCCATCTATGCAATCAGCAGTGACTAAGGCTGAGTTGTTTATTCCCTGAGAAACCGGGCTATTTATGCTGGACAGGTCTCATTGGTGTAGTTCAGCGAAGCAGCCTTGCACTTTCATGCACGCCGCTACCATCGCTATGCTTGTCAGTTTACTATTTGCGTTTTGGTGTTCCTTTGACTTTCTTTTTGATCTGTTTCGGCGGTGGGGAGGGGGGCGTTGGCGCACTCGGTGCCGACACATTACTGGCGGCCGCATTGGCTACAACGAGAGACCCCATTTGTTCCGTCGCTTTGTTGACGAAATATTGTTGCCCAATGCCTAAAAAGTTAGAAGTGACCCAGTAAAGGGAAAGTGCGGATGGCCATGTCAAAGTGAAATACGCAAACATCAAGCTCATCAACCACATCATTTGGTTCATCATCTTGTTTTGGCTACTTTGTTGTCCGGTATTGGTGGTCATCCACTGCAACAGGATTTGGCTAACGACCAACAGAACTGGCATGATCAAATACGGCCAAGCGGCACTCCAGCCACCCGGAATGGAGGGTGGAAATGGGTATAGCCATTTCAAGCCTCCTCCGATGCGGGGGAAGGAGAGATCAGGGATGAACCACCACCCTACTTGTGTTAAAAGCCCTCCTGTTGCCAGATCGCGCACGGCATAGTAGAAGCCAAAGAGAATGGGCCACTGCACTAACATGGGCAAACAACCGCCTAAAGGATTGACGCCGGCTTGTTTGTAGAGTTCTTGTTGGGCCTGCATCATTTTCTGTTGGTCTTTGCCAAATTTCTTTTTGAGCTTTTCGATCTCTGGCTGTAATTGTTGCATGCGGCGCATCGATTTCATAGAGCTGAAAGTTAGCGGCAGCGTGATCAACCGGAGAATGATGGTAACAAGAATGATTGCCCATCCCCAACTATCTGGAACGTGCAGGACCGTGAACAGATCATTCGAATATGTCATCAGGAAGACTAATGGTTCGACAAAAATGGTATGTAGCATGTGATCTCCGTACTTTGTTTGACCAATCTCGATGAGATTAGCGGTCCGCTTTAGGCTTGTTAGATTAGCCAGCTGGCCTTAATTAGTGTCACTAAGGGACAGGGTCATATCCCCCCGGATTGAACGGGTGACAACGAGAAATTCTTTTTGCACCCATCCAGCCGCCTTTGATGACACCATATTTCTCGATGGCTTCATAGGTATAATGGGAACATGTCGGCGTGAATCGGCAACTGGGCGGAAAAGCGGGTGAGATGAAACGCCAGTAGAAACGGATGGCCTGTAACATCAATTTCTTGATCATGATTTTTCCACTTTTTCCGGTGTTTCGATCCAAAGACCTGCTCGCCGGAACAATGATAAAAGCATTGCCTGTAATGCCGTATAGGTTTCATCTTTAGCATCTGGTCGGGCGATGATCACTATATCCTGCCCTGGCCGAATTTGGGTAACATGATGTCGTACGATTTCTCGCAATCGTCGGCGCACTTTATTGCGCACGACTGCTTTGCCGACCCGCTTGCTGACCGAGAAGCCGAAACGGCTATGCGCTAAGTGGTTAGGCAGCACAATAATGACGCAACAGTGACTTGACCACGCACGCCCTTGTCGGCGAACTTGCACGAAACGGTCGTGTTCCCGCAGGCGTAATTGTCGTTTCACGGCCTCGAATTGCCCTTTCTTTTCGTGATTTTAGCCTTAACGACGTGCCGACGATAGCCCTCTGGCGCCAATGTGCTGATTAGACCGCTAACTGCCTCCGCCCCCGTGCTCGACGTGCTTTGATAACTCGACGTCCGCCTTTACTGCTCATGCGTTGGCGAAAGCCGTGTACACGCTTACGTCGACGCGCTTTTGGTTGATAAGTTCGCTTAGGCATTATGCCCCTCCCCGGTAGTCTTGCTTGATATAATGTAACTGGTTTCCCAGCATAACACAACCCATGCAAAAAGGTGGAGACGTCGCGTCCCCACAAAAGAGCAATTATATGTTTGAATGGGCAAGACGTCAAATTGCTTAGGGTGCCGGCGAAGCTAAGCGGATATCCTCCTTAAGTTGACGTGTATGGGGCGCATCTCTCAATGGTTCCTTGCTATGGTGAATCAGAGCAGTTGGTAGCAAAGCACTTCGTAGGCATCCGTTACCGTTTCCCAATTGTACAAATTATGGACACGGTCCAAAGCCAGACGAGCGAATTGCTCCACTTCATCCGGTGAATCCAGCAAATGTTGCAAAATTGGCTGCAGCGCTGCTGCGCCTTTCTCTCCGTCGTAAGCAAACCCGGCCGGGCCAATCGTTTCCCTGTTCTCCTCGGTGCCGTTGACAATTACCGCATTGCCAAAAGCCATCGCCTCCAGCAGTGCCGGGTGGGTGCCGCCCACACCGGAAGTTTCTACGGAGAGGTAAGCATTGCTGCTCAGCTCGGCATATCCTTCTCCGAAAATATATCCGGTGAAGATAACGTGCTCGCCGGCAGACGCCTTTAACTCGGCGATGTAATCCTCGGCGTATGGTGCATCGCCGACAATGACACATTTCATATCGCTATCTATGTTTTGCCACGCTTGCACCAAATGGTGAGCGTTATTCTCCGGCACCAACCGTCCTACAAAAAGCACATATCGGCCCGCTTCCAGGCTGTATTTTTCCAGCCAGGCACCGGGGGGACGGGGCGTTACCGTAGCGCCATACGGAATGTAAGATGGTTCTATGCCGTATCGCTCCCGATAATAGCGCTGCACGACCCTCGAATCGGTCAAGAAGGCGGAGGGGAGTCGGGTAGCCATTTTCTCGGCAAACTGGATATACTTTTTGGCTAATGTTGGCCATTTCTGCCGCTTCCAGTCCAGGCCGTCCACGTTTAACAATGTTACCTGCCCCACCAGACGGGGAATCCAGGTCACCAAACTATTCCCGGCAATGAAGTAGATGGCCACGTCGTATCCTTGTGTTAGCGCGTGGACAGAAGAAAGGGCCGAGTGGACAATGGTATCAAGATATTTGTTGGGGAGCGTGGGTAGGGTCACCAACCGCATTCCTTTGTAGGTCGGTTGTCGGTAAGTGACATGATGGGCACGGTTATAAACCGTTACGTTGTGGCCGCGCGCCGCCAAACGACTGCCTAATTCTTCAACGCATGTCTCAAAGCCGCTGTAACTGGCTGGTACGCCCCGCGTGCCCAACATGGCGATCCGCAATAGCCCACGCCGGCGTCGCAGCCTGACTAATTCGCTTGGAACAATCGCTTTGCCCATTGTACTGATATTCTCCTCTGAAAATAGAACGCAGATTAACGCTGATGCACGCTGATCTTAATTTTCATCCGCTGTGGTGTGTCGCAGGCTCATGATAACTCCCTTGAAAATAAAATAGGACGCAGATTAACGCTGGCTGCGCACGCAGATAAAAAATCAGGCCTTCTTTAAAGAAGTTCAACTTCTCGAAGAAGTTGAACTTTTAATTGACGGGGTTGGCCAACTTAGCGCACGGAGCTCAAAGCTCCGTGCTACGTAAATGATAAGCCCCTTAGAAAGGGGCTGGTGTTAAGCTTCGCCCGGCGATTAGAGATCGCTGCTACAACTGCGAAACCTGCCTGCGCAGGTTGCCTGCTAATCGCCGTAGGGCGATTTTGCAGAGGTTGGCGCGACTTTTAGTCGCTGGGCCGAATCGTTATCCCAGGCCCCCAATTCTGGGGGGGTGTCGCTCTCCCACCAAGGTTTGGGGATAGGGCGCATTTTCAACCGCTGTGGTAGGCACCATAGGCTCATGATGCATCGCTCTCTGCTAATGCCCGTTCGTAGAGGGTTTCGAAAGCTGCCACGTGAGCCGGGTAGCTGTAACGTGCTAAAGCCCGCTGCCGGCCGCCTTCTCCCAACTTCTTCCGGAGTGCTGGGTCACGGGCTAAACGGACCATCGCTTGTGCCAAATGTGGAGCGGAACGGGGCTGTGCAAACAACCCGGTTTGATCGGCTACTACGATCTCCAGCGGGCCGCCGTGCGCTGTCGCAATTACTGGCCGGCCGGTAGCCATCGCTTCCAACAAAACGATGCCGAACGGCTCCGGCGAAGTCGACGGTAGCAGTAACACGTCTAACGCTGCCATGACCCGGCTTACTGATTCTTGGTAGCCGGCCCAAATAAAACGCTTTGTCAATCCCAATGCCCGTACCCGATCCTGCAGCGGTGCTAAGATGGCTTCTTCGCCCAAAACCGGGTCGCCGACCACAACGAATTTTGCCTCTGGCACTTGCTGTGCCACTTCCGCTGCGGCCTCGATGAACAAGTCTTGCCCTTTCCAGCGATGTACCCGGCCCACCACGCCGAAAAGAACCTCATTGTCGCTCACGCCCCAGCCCCGGCGCAGTGCACTGCCGTCTACAGAAGGATTAAATTTCTCCACGTCCACCGCGTCTGGAATGGTGACCAAGTGAGTATCGATGCTCTCCGCGTCGACTCGGATCTGATCGCGGACTGCGTTGGATATAGCCACCACCCAATCAGCATAATGGTTGAAATGATAAGCCAAAAAGCGGCGTACCGATTGGGGCTGCTCGATGATTTCGTGTACATGCCAAATGTGTGGACGGCCGGTCAAGGCGGCTGCATAAGCGCCGGGGAGCACGGCGCTGGTGTTGGAATGCACTAAGGCGACATTTTCCTGTCGGATGAGTTGCAACAATTTCCAACTGCCCCAAAGCATCCGCCGGCCTAACCCGGGCATTTGCAATGGGTGAAAATAGCGTCGCCGCAAAATGCCCATGTTCAGGCGGTAGACGGTAATGCCTTCCTCGGCCAAAGCCTGGCTCAGTGTGCCGTTATACGGCAAATCGGTGGGCACAACTACCACCGGGCGAAATTTGTTTTTGTCTAAGCGTCGTACCAGTTCGTACAAAACGACATCCGAGCCGTAAAATTCATCGCTGGAATGGACAAAAAGGATGGTATAAGGTGCTTCAAATCGCATTGTGTACCTCGTTACCGGGAGATAATTGACTACCTCGCTCAATGAGCGCCGCATAAATCCAGGGTAGCGCCAACCAGCTTCCGTCAGTCGCTTGATAGGCCATGATCAGGAGTAAAAAGCCTAATGTCAAGCCTAATAATGGCTGTCGCCAGGTGGCCGGGGCCCGGCGTATGCGTTGGAAGGCTGCGCCAAATAGCGTCAAGAGAAAACCGGATAACGCCAATGAACCTAAAATGCCGCTTTCCTGCAGAGCCCGGAAAGTAATATTGGAAAGCCAGGCGTCACTGCCCCTTAGCCGGCCGTGGATTTGCACGAACGTGCCCGGTCCCCAGCCTAACCACGGGAAAACTTGCCAGTCGTGGTAAGCGAAGAGCCAGTCATGCAGCCGTCCGCTGAAAGTCGAATCGTTGGCTAAATCGCCTAATGTGTGCAAACGGGCCAACAATGGGCCGTCAGCCGGCAAGAATTGCCAGATAGATGCCACAACCAATGCACCTAACCCGACTATCCCCACGAGCCAAAACAAGCGGCGTTGCCGGACTTGTCGCTCGATCGGCAAAAACAGCCACAAAAGCAATACTACCGCGGTAAAAGAAACCCAGGCCGCCCGCGCTAAACTAAGCAATAGTCCCGATAGCGTCAATAGCGTCCCAGCTAATAGGAATAGCCACCAACGATTTTGTCCAAGCCAGGTCTGCCAGTGTGTCCGACGCTTGACGATAGTCGGAATTGGGTTCGTTATTATCTTCGGTAAGGGTGTCGAGAGCAGTAACGCTAAAAAGAAGATCGCCCAGGCTGCGTTACTGCTGCCAAAAATATTGCCCTCTTCCAATGTTCCATAGGGTATCGGCACGGGCAGAGATCGCATCACCTGTACACCAAAAGTGATGTGGGGGTAGAATAATCGGGCGAGCAGGCCGAAGGCGGCTTCCCCGGCAGCTATGACCAGGAATGCCCGCCATGCCCATTGCCAGTCACGATCGTCGCGCAGCAAATTGACCGTCAGTAAATAGATGGCAACCATCATGCCTAACCGGATCTGATTGCGCAACGTATCCGCATAATTGGGTGCGTGGGCAAAAGCGGCCAGTGCCAGAAGCAGCCACCAGCTCACGGCGAAAAAGCCGGGCCACGTGAGGTAAAAGCGTTTTTGGCGGCGATACAATTGCCAAAGTAGCATGGGGGCCAACAAGAGCAAAGCTAAATGGGCCGGTCGAACGGTTACTGAGCCGACATCGAAACGTAAGCGGGTCAGCAAAGCGCTGCCCCACAATATGATGAAAGGAAGTCGCGGCCAGGCATGCCAGGTCCAGTAGATCAATACGACTAACCCTAACAGGCCTAACAGCCATAAGCAGTCAAGGAAGTGCGTTGCCGCCAAGAGTAATAACAACGGCGTCAACAAAGCGGTCGCAATGAGGAAGACGGGCAACACGCCGGGGGTGGGTGGTCGCAGTCGCCAAACCCTGAACCCGGGATCACTGTTCATGTGTTGTCTGCCTCTGCCGGCGGGCGTCGCCAGCGAATGACCCGCGCCGGCACGCCGCCAACCACCGCATACGCCGGCACATCGGCTGTTACCACGCTGCCAGCAGCCACCACGGCACCTTGTCCCACCGTTACGCCGTCTAAAATTACTACTGTTGCGCCCAACCAGACATCATCTTCCACGACGATGCCGTGATGGGACACCCCTTGCGCTTTGATGAGGCGATCCGGGTCAGCAAAAACGTGGTTTTCGCTGTGGAAGCTCACCCGTTGGCCGATGAGCACGTTTTGGCCGATGGTTACGCCGCCGGCCGCACCGACGAAATTATAATCGCCTAAGTTGGAATTGGCGCCAATGCGAAAACCTTTGCCCAAATGGGTCAAGATGCCAGTTGCTTCGATTATGCTGTATTTGCCGATGGAGACATTATCGCCTAACCGGACGCCTTCGCTGCTCAGAGCATCAATCCGCACATCATCTTCGATGGTTACGCTGCGTCCTAAGTACAAATGCCGCGCATGCCAGATCTGCACCCGCTGGCCGACGAAAAGTGCCCCAGCTGCGCCGGCCACCCGCCAGCGCCAGAAAAGCAGCCCGCGCAGGAAAGCGCAACCGCGCCGCCACAGGATCGCTAACAAATCAGCACTGCCCAGCGCCGGGTCTAAGTGATAGGTCGGATCAGATTTCAAGTGTTGAATGAGCCGTTCAATCTGTTGTTTCATTTTTCACGATCCAAGTTCATGCCTTCCGCCTCGGGGAAATGGCTTGCTTGCCTACTTTGCCGCCATCTGTTGGAACGCGCTTGATAGTACATAACGACAACTGTTAGTCAGCCAGTGCGTTTTTTGGGGCAGTTTGATTCATAGCTTGACTCGATTATCGCGGCGGCCGTGGCCAATTGGGCAAGATCCAGTTAATCTGGCTGATGGGGGGCGGGGGCGCCAAAAGGTAAACATCTGTCCAGCGGTACCAGAGCACAATATTATCCTCGTCATAACCCAAGTCGATATGCCGGCCTAAAATCTTGCCACCGGTGTCCCCTACATCACCGATGCCATAGCCGGGTACATAAATTTTGCTGCCTAACTTAATCACCCGCGGATCCACGGCCACGATCCCGTGCCGCATGTGCCAGCCCAGGTAAGTGATGCCGTACTCGGGATGGGAACGCTTTTTCCCTGACGTGGCGGCGCTGTAAGAAGTCGCCAACACTCGGAAATGGCGCCAGTAGGTAATGGGGCCGGCTGGCGTATCCAGAGTTTGCAAGACGATCTTCCGACCGTAAGCGATTTCCTTGTCTACCGGCTCTTGTGCCACCCATTGATCTTCCAAGCGGCGTTCTGCCTCGATGCCGTCCACTACCCGCACGCGATACCGTTTGCGCTTGATGCCTACTACTCCGGGCTGGCGCACTTGCTTCCGATCGATGAGCATCTTGTCATCCGGGACATAGATTGTCTTGTACGGAATTATTTCGTCTTCAAGCTTGATCTTTTCCTGAATGCGCTGGACGCGAATAACTATCCCGGCAGTAAGCGGCGTGTCCAACGTGGGGGAAACGACATCCATGCCCATAATGGCCATTCCTGCCTGGCTCAAGGCTGCCCCTACGTTGGGTTGTATGCTCCGGGTCATAATCATTTTCTGATCTGCGTAAATGGTGATAGGTACAGAACGGCGCCAGAAAACGTGTAAGCCGTCACTGGTGAGCGTGTGCAACGGAGGACGTATTTCGTCTTGGGGGAAAAAGGAAATGCCAGCTTTATGCAGGGCGTCCCCAACTGTTGTTGCCGTTGTTTCTATCTGCTGCACGTTGTTCCCCTCGTGCAAGTAAAGGGTTACGGCCCGATGCACGTCCACGTGGAGCAACGGCGCAGCGGTTCCATTGCCGTGCCAGATAGGACTGGGTGGCGTTGGCGTGGGCTCTATTCGCGGTAAGGTGGCGTCTGGGGGGAACGGCGTCTGCTGCACTAAGACGATATCCTGTGGGCGTAGTCGTATGCCGGCAGAATGCAACAAATCCCGCACTGTTGGGGCGGTGCTGCGGATAATTTGTTCCTGGCCATCAGCTTTGATTTGTACCCAGCGCGGGGGGAGGGCCGTGCCCGAAAAGACGACGTTTTCTATTCCCAAGCCGGGCATTATATTAAAAAAGAACCACAATGCGGCAATGGTTGCCACTAACCGCATTAACTTTGTTCTACTATCCCTTTTGATGTTTCTTCCTCCGAAAATTACTGGCGCATAGCCCTAACCTACCGGCACGCAGGCGCTGAGTGTCGAGAATATTCTTATTCGTTGTAGCCGAGCCAATTCAATGCCCGGCGGCTGGTGGCTTGCGCCCCACAATGCTGGTCACAGCCTTGATTTGATCTTCTTGCCAATAGTTCAGTTCACGCTGGTCGATAATCGTCCAGTCGGAAAGCCATTGCCGCAATTCGCCAGGCCTCAGCATGTGTTTAGGGTCCATACCAGGCCGGAAATTGTGCCAGGCTTCGTTGAACGTTTCGTAAATGATCAAGCCATCTGGCTTGATCCATGTTTTTAGTGCCGGCGCTTTCTCCCGTTCCCAAAAGGAAAAGCCAACCAGCAAATCGAAACTATGCGGCGGGAAAGCTAATTCACGTACATCGCTCAGCACGAACAGGATTTGGTCCAATACACGGGCTGCCCCGGCGCGATGTTGTGCCCCTTGCAGCGCTCGCCGGCTGATGTCCGTTGCAATGACTCGGTAACCGCGTTGAGCTAACCAGACTGCATCCCGGCCCAGGCCACAAGCGATTTCCAGGGCGATGCCGCCTTTCAGAACAGCGTGATGCGCCACAAGCCATTGGTGGGCCTCACTGCGTTTTATGAATGGCAACTTTTCTTGGTACCGTTTATCCCATTTCTGTTGAATAACGCTACTGTCGGCCACATTACACTCCCCGGCAAACATAAAAACCTTGTCAAACCTCTTATTATAAGGAGATCATGCTTCTTAACCAAAAGAGAGCCTGCTTGAGCAAGCAGTTCCGAACGTCTCCTCTGAAAATCAGTTGACGCGGCGGCGCAAAGGCGCAGAGCGTCTAAAAAAATTAGGCCTCCTTTAAGAAGTTCAACTTCTTGTAACTGTTTAGGCCCAAGCAGGTGGCAGGAAGAACGCCAAGGGTAGCCGACGGCAGTGCCGTCGGCTACCCGCACCCACCCCCGTCGGCTACCCGCACCCGCCCTCAGTCACAGTGCAAAAAACTGCCTATTTGCATGCCAAGCGGGAAGACCTGAACAGTTACGACTTCTCGCAGAAGTTGAACTTCTAAGCCATCGCCAACGCTGCTGCGCTGAGGGAGACGATCTCGGCTTTACCAGGACTTGTGATGATACAGCGTTGGCCGACTTAGCGCACGGAGCTCAAAGCTCCGTGCTACGTAAATGATAAGCCCCTTAGAAAGGGGCTGGTGTTAAGCAGCCTCTTGGCAGAGG
>WFQU01000033.1 GCA_015486845.1 Anaerolineae bacterium
GCCCCGCGTCGGCGCTCGGCGACACCGGCAAAAGCCTCGACTCCGATGCTGAGGAAGATTCGGGATCATTTTTGGCTATTGTTTTTTATCTGCGTGCGCAGCCTGCGTTGATCTGCGTCCCATTTTTATTTTCAGAGGAGCAACACACACCCAAAATTGGGGGCCGGGGGGCTACTTAGCCCAGCGACTAAAAGTCACGGCAACATCTGCAAAATCGCCTTACGGCGATTAGCGTGCAACCTGCGCAGGCAGGTTTTGCAGTTGTAGCAGCGATTTCTAATCGCCGGACAGGGCTTAACCGGCGTCGATCTGCCCAGCCTTGCTTTTGCCGCGCAGTGCACTTTCCAAGCTGTCGGCTAAGACCTGCGTTCTATCTTCATCCAGAGCAGGCAGTTGCGCTAAACTTTCCAGGCCAAAATACTGCAAAAACGCCGAGGTCGTGCCGTAAAGGATCGGCCGGCCGGGACGTTCCAGCCGGCCCACTTCCTCCACCAGCCCCATATTCACCAAATTGCGCAATACCCCGTCACTGCTCACGCCGCGCACCACCGCAATTTGGGCCCGAGT
Source organism: Anaerolineae bacterium (assembly GCA_015486845.1). Classification (GTDB taxonomy): domain Bacteria; phylum Chloroflexota; class Anaerolineae; order JAADDB01; family JAADDB01; genus WFQU01. The sequence goes on from WFQU01000033.1 coordinate 568, forward strand.
AACCGGTTGCTTATAAGCAACGATGGCCAGCGTCTCCAAAGCCGCCCGCGAGGGTTTGCTGTGCTCTGCTTCCAGGCCTAAGAAACGCTCTACATCGGCGGCCGCTTCCGCAGCAGTGACCAACTGCCAGTCTCCCTGGTGCTGCTGCAAACGGATACCACGGTGCGCCAAGCGCTCAGCTAACCGCTGGCCGGCAGCCTGCACTGTCTCTTCATCCACCTGTAAGACCTGGCACAAGCGTTCCATTGACATCGCTTCTGGCGCTACAAACAATAGCGCTTCGATACGCGCCTCCAAACTCAAGGTTCTGTCCGCCAAAACACTTCTCCTCCGCCGAATAGCATTCGACATACTACCATCAGGGATACATTCCCGTATCCCTTGGCTTTTTTCTGGACATTTGTTATAATCGAGTTCATTAGGATATGGCAAATTCACGAGGGGCATAATGACCCATCCGGCCCGTCAAAATCGGACCAGCGACAATTAGAACACCGGCCATTTCTGTTTTCTCTCGTCGATCTCGTACATCACAAAAAAAGGAAGGCTGACTAAAATGTGTGCGACATTCAATGCACAATTGACACGGAAACTGGAACGTATGGATGCCGATCAACGAATACGCCTTATCGTCCGTTACGATCCGGAACGGGTGAGCCGGGGCACACTCATGCGCGGCTTTGCGCCCACCCGTGCTTATACCATCCTCCCCATGATGGCTGTCGAAATGCCGGCAAAAGTGGCACAGGAAATGGCTGCCGAGGAAAGCATCGTGCAGGTATGGGAAGATTTGCCCGTGCATGTACTGCTGGATGTCTCGGCAAAAAAGATTCACGCCCCCCAACTCTGGCAAGCCGGCATCACCGGCCAGCAGGTCAAAGTCGCCGTCGTGGATACCGGCATCGACACCCAGCATCCCGACTTTGCCGGTCGTATCGTGAGCACGATGGATTTCAGCGGCAAAGGTACAGTACAGGATGGCAATGGGCACGGCACGCATGTTACCGGAATTGTCGCCGGTTCCGGCGCAGCCAGTAGCGGCATGTACCGCGGCATTGCTCCAGACGCATCGCTCTACATCGCCAAAGCGCTGACGGACGACGGCAGCGGCCACATGAGCGATGTCATAGCCGGATTAGAATGGGCTGTACAGCAGAACGTCCAGGTTGTCAATCTTTCTTTGGGCAGCGACGAATCATGCGACGGCAGCGATGCACTTTCCACCGTTTGCGATGAAATTGTGGGACATGGAATTGTCGTTTGTGTAGCAGCAGGCAACGCTGGCCCAGCCATGGGAACCGTGGGATCGCCGGGCTGTGCACACAAAGTGATCACGGTAGGCGCCAGCACGGATAATGATCAAGTCGCCTCGTATTCATCCCGCGGACCAACCCAAGATGGCCGGGTCAAACCAGACCTTTGTTTCCCGGGCAGCGGCATTATTTCCGCCCGCGCGGCCGGAACAAGCATGGGCACACCGCAAGGCACTTATTACACCGCCGCTTCTGGCACCAGCATGGCCACACCGCATTGCAGCGGCGCCGCAGCATTGTTATTACAAGCATTTCCGCACGCCTCGCCAGACGAAATCAAGGAGCGCTTATTCTACCGCGCCTTCGATTTGAGCGTCAATCCGAATTTACAAGGACATGGTCGACCCGATTTAGTCGCCGCCAAGGAATACACGCCGTCAGCGGGGCTGCCAACGCCCTCGCCGACACCGGAGCCACCACCCCCTACGCCACCAAAACCGGCGCCAGGAAACCCGGGATGTGTTTTAGGGCCACTGGGACATCTCCTCCGTGGACTGTTCCGTAAATGAAAAAGCACGTCTTGCATCAACATTTCAGGACTTGCCAGCGACTAAAAGTCACGGCAACATCTGCAAAATCGCCCTACGGCGATTAGCATACAACCTGCGCAGGCAGGTTTCGCAGTTGTAGCAGCGATTTTTAATCGCCGGACAAGGCAACCTGCGTTAATCAGCGTTCTATTTTTCAAGGGGGGGGTAGCCGAAGGCAATGCCTTCGGCTACCCTTCAGAGAAGTTTATTTTCAGGGAAGTTATCATGAGCCTACGGCGCACCACAGCGGTTGAAAATCTACGGCTGGCGTCAAGCCTTTAGGTGGATTGGTGGGTCTACCACCGGCTAAAGCCTCGATTCCGGTACAGCGGCAGGGTACGTCAAGGTTGCGTCCGCTGCTAAGAGGC